>WRED01000014.1 GCA_009779495.1 Oscillospiraceae bacterium
GTCAATGGGAATTTTGCAGGTCAAGCTCAGGCTAATTGTCAAAAACGGGGATTACTATATCGTATTTCCTACGAACGAATACGCGAAGTTCTCGTCGTCGGGGACAAACGCCATATCGGGACTCGGCGACATCGGTGAAGTCGGAAAGCTGATTGCTGATAATATCGGCGATATTTTCTACAACCCGGAGGAATCCCTGAAATACGACGGGCTGATCAGCCAGGCCGGGCAGTATTGCGAATCGTATGTCGACGAAAACGGCAACAAGGTCAATTTCTATTTTAACAACGGTTTGCAAAAGATTGAATTTGTGGACTCCAGCGGAAAAAGGGTGACGCAGAACGTTTCCCTCGTGGCGGGTACTAAAAAGCAAAGTGTAAGTATGTTTGATTCTATATTCGGCGCACAGCCTTTCGAGATTCCACGCACCGCCACTGAGATCAAGGACGAATCAAAGCTGCAGAGCTTACTTGGAGGAATGGGATTTCCAATAGATGACATGTTTAATTAAAAACCAAAAATGTGCGGTCATTACAGGCGCTTCCGGCGGTATCGGCAGCGCCTCCGCGTTTTTACTCGCGAAAAACGGCTTTTGCGTCGCCGCGCACTACCATACGCGCCGCGACCGTGCGGAAAAGCTTGTGCGCGATCTCACAGAGGCCGGGTACGACGCCTTTGCCGTGCGGGCCGATGTGACTGACGCGGAGGACGTCCGCCGCATGTTCGCCGGGATAGAGGAGAAGTGCGGCGGCGCGGACGTGCTCGTCAACAACGCGGGCGCGGCGCAGCAGAAGCTGTTCACGGATATAACGCAAGGCGACTACGACCGCGTTTTCGACGTGAACATGCGCGGCGTGTTTAATTGTTGTCAGGCGGCCGTGCCGTACATGATCCGCAAAAAGAGCGGCAGGATCATCAACGTGTCGTCTGTGTGGGGCGTGAGCGGCGCGTCGTGCGAGGTTCATTATTCCGCCGCGAAAGCTGCCGTCATAGGTTTTACGAAAGCGCTGGCGAAAGAGCTTGGGCCGTCGAACATAACGGTCAACTGCGTGGCTCCCGGCTTCATAGATACGGAGATGAACGCGGAGCTTGACAGCGAAGCGGTTGCGCGGATCGTGAGCGAAACGCCGCTCGGCAGAGCAGGCACGCCTATGGATGTTGCCGAAGCGATACTGTTTTTCGCGGGCGGGGGCGCGGAATTCTTAACGGGACAGGTGCTTATGGTTGATGGAGGATTTAGGCTGTAGGGCGGCGGCCGCTAAAGGCGGCCTCGGACATATTAGTATGTAACCTCTTGCTCCCGCCGTATAGCGTGAAAAAATTATATTAAACCTTGGGGGATAAACTTTTATGTGTTGTAAAGACTGTGTGTACATTGTTAATCCTTAGACTGATAATGAAATAAAAATGAATCTTAAAAAATTAGGATATTCTGATAGCTATAGAATGTGTATGCTCAAATTTAAACATTTTACAAGTATTCACAAAGAGTATTTGCCAGAAGTCTATAGTATATCAAAAACTTGTGATGGCGAACAAATTTGCGAAAATTTCGCGAACGATCCAGATAGTTTTCTGAAAAACATCATATTATAAAATAAGCATTTTCTACACTATCGGGCGGCGGAAATCCCTGCCCTGCACCAATTTCAAGAAAGGATGGTCATATCCATGAAAAAAATCATCGCCTTATTCCTCGCCGCGCTGACCCTCATTACCCTTTCCGCGTGCAACATGAATGCCGGAAAGATCAAAAACGTGAACATCACCCAAAGCCCGTCCGCCAAATTCAGCAAGGAAGAGATCACGGCCGCTTGCGACGCCGTGCTCGTAAAATTCAGGGAATTTGAGGGCTGCGAGCTGACTGACCTGTGGTACGACGAGGACATGTCAAATTTTGAGATCGAGTCGGCCAACCAGCCTTTCAGCGGTACAAGCATGATCACCGGGCTGGATCCCGCAAACGTGATCGTTCTGTACTCCGTGTTCACGGTCAACGAAAAAGGCGGCAACGGCGGCTTTGAGCCGAACTCCACCCAGACAAACTGGATGTGGTTCCTCACGCGCGAAAGCGGCACAGCCGGTTGGAAAGTCATTGCCTCGGGTTACTGATCATGAAGCTTGACATATTCCAAAAAGGCTTCAACTTTTCGCAGGACGGGCCCGGCAACCGGCTCGTGTACCATCTTCAAGGCTGTAATATGCGTTGCCCGTGGTGCTCGAATCCTGAGGGACTCGCACCGCCGCGCCCTGACCGCGGCACGGACATCCGCGAGCTGCTGGATGAATCGCTGCGGTCGTCCATGATGTTTTTCGACGGCGGCGGCGTCACGTTTACCGGCGGCGAGGCTACGGTGCAGTTCGAGCCGCTGAAAGCCCTACTCGTTCTGCTCCGCGATAACGGCGTAAACACCGCGCTTGAAACGAACGGCTGCCACCCGAGGCTGCGCGAGCTTTTCCCGCTTGTGGATTTCCTCATCATTGACCTCAAGCACCCGAGCGACGACGTCCACCGCGCCGTGATCGGCACAGGAAACGAAGCCGTGATCCAAAACATCCGGCTGGCCGCGCGGGAGCGTGAACAGATGCTTGTGCGGATACCTTTGATTGGCGGATTTAATGATTCTGTTGAATGTTCACAAAATTTTTCTTATATTTTATCTAATTTAAATAAAATATATGTCGAAGTGCTTCGCTATCACGAGTATGGCCGCGACAAATGGGTAAAGTGCGGCATGGCATGCACAATGGAAAACGCGCACGTGAGCGATGAAACGTTCAAAGAATTTTGCGGCGTGCTTCGGGCGCGTGGGCTGAATTTGATTAGTACATAGTTTTTGTATATATTATACAATTATAAGGAGTTTTTATGTTGAATTTTGATAAAATTAAGTTCGACAACCAAGGTCTTATCCCTGCCATCGTCGTAGACGACGAAACAAAAAAGGTGCTGACTTTAGCCTACATGAACCGCGAAAGCCTGGAGATCAGCGTGCGTGAAAAGCGGACGTGCTTTTGGTCGCGCTCGCGGCAGGAGCTGTGGCGCAAGGGCGAAACCTCCGGCCATGTTCAGCAAATTTCGCGCATCGTCAACGACTGTGACGGCGACGCGCTGGCTGTCTACGTAAAAAAGTCCGGCCCGGCGTGTCACACGGGCGCAGACTCATGCTTTGAAAACATTCTGTTTGAAAACCCCGACCTCTCCCCCGCTTTCTCCGTCGGCGGTTTGATGGAGCTGATCGCTGACCGCAAATTGAATCAGACCGAGGGCTCGTATACGACGTATCTGTTCCAAAAGGGGCTTGACAAGATTCTGAAGAAGATCGGCGAAGAGTCGGCGGAGGTTCTCATCGCGGCCAAGGGCGGCGACAAGGCCGAAACGATTTTCGAGATCGCGGACCTTACCTACCACATCATGGTGCTTATGACGGAAATGGGCATAACGGCGGACGACGTCGTGGATGAACTTGCCTCGCGGCACGTGGTGGATCACAAGGTCAAGCAGGAAAAGATGCAATAAAGTCGCTGATTATTTCTCACTGAGAATTTTTGCAAGCTCCTCCATAAACGTATTGATATCTTTGAACTGGCGGTAGACCGAGGCAAAGCGTACATACGCGACCTCGTCGATCGCCTTTAGTTTCTCCATGGCAAGCTCGCCGATGTACTCGGACGTCACTTCCCTGTCGAGAGAATTTTGCAGGACCGTCTCAATCTCCGTAACGGCATTCTCAAGCATACCAATGGACACAGGGCGCTTTTCAGAGGCGCGCAGCATCCCGTTGAACAGCTTGGTTCTGTCAAACACCTCGCGGGATTCATCCTTTTTAACCACAATGGTAGGAACGCTTTCTATGATCTCGTATGTGGTAAACCTTTTTGTACAGGTTATACATTCCCTGCGCCGCCTGATACGTTCCCCTTCGTCAGTCGGTCTGGAATCAATTACCTTACTTTCCTCATATCCACAAAAAGGGCATTTCATTTACAATCATTCCTTTCTTATGAAATCCGTTAAGACGATTATACCATCACATTTTAATGATTGCAATATATATTGTATAGTTTTTCAATATTTTTATAGGATTCCACTATTTCTGCCTCATCCTCATAACTGTCCCGGTAAAGCTCAATGATATAATTTCCCCTGTATCCATGATCATTTAAAATTGTAAACAGCTTTCCGAAATCAAAGCTTCCGCTGAGGGGCGGCAGACAGTCGCCGTCCACATCGTGGTCGCTGATATGAACGTTTATAATGTCTTGAGCGAATATTTCCGCCAGCTCGGCCGGGTCTTTTTGGGAACGCACGGCCTGCTTGACGTCAAGCGTCAGCTTAAAATTTGAGCCGAGATATTTTCTCATGCGCCTGAGAAATGATGTTGACTGCGAGCGGAAATTCACCACGTTCTCCTGCGTCAAAACCACGCCCTCCTCACGCGCCGCTTCCGACAGCACAGCGACCCGCTCAAAATATTCCTCCTCATCAATTTTAGCCGGCAGCCGCTCGCCATGAAAGACGCATATCCCGCTTCCGAGCCGCGTGCACGCCTCATACACACGCTTATATTCGTCTATAGAATCAAGAAAGCGGCGATAGTAGTTGCTGAACACCGAAAACGGTTCAGCGAACGTCATACAGTGGACTGAATTCACTTCGATCCCATAATATTCTTTGATTTTAATGAATTCGCCAAGCAAATGCGGCCGCGTTTCCGATTCGGAATTAATGAACAGCTCGCAGGTTCGCGCGCCTGCCTGGCCGATTTTTTCAAGCGCGGTTTCCGTCTCAAGCGGATAGTAGCACGAGGTCGAAATGCCGATCATATTGATGATCCATCCTGTTCTTCCATTATTTTTGAATTGAAATAAAAGTCCGCCGATGGTATACTGTCGTTGAAAGGAATGATACATAATGACATACAAGGAAATCGTTGATACTTTCAAGGGCATGGGCAAGTTTTCAAAAATCATCTTCAAATACGGTCTGCTCTGCGTCACGGCGATCGTTACAGCGGCCATATGCTTCCGCATATCGGCGGGCACTCTTATGAATTATTATAGTGCCATGGACATAGCCGGCCAGCTCGTCAAGTGCGTAAATCCCTGTTTAGGGATCATTTGCCTTGGGATCGTGCTGTTTGAAAGCACGGGACGGGACGAATAAGTTTCAACTCAAAATCGCGTCCAGCAATGCCGCGCCGTCATTTTTTACCGCCCTCACCTGCACACCAAGCCGCGCGCCCAGTTCCTCCGGAGACATACCGTCGAGGAACAGATCGCCCTCTGCGCGCAGCGATGATGCCGGGATCAGCAGCTCGTCTCCCAGGGCCAGGCCCGCGAGCTGCTCCGCATAGTCGCGCCCGGTCAACAGCCCGGCCACCGTGATCTGACTGCCAAAAAAGTTGTTCTTTACCTTTTTTACACCGACATTCACATTTTTCGCGGCGCTTTGCAAAAGTCCCGCAAGCTCGCTGATCAGCGGATACGCCGCCTCACCCGTGGCTATCGTGACGCTCCTGGCCAATACGCCGGACAGGTCGGCGCCGTTCAGCGCGTCCATGAATTCTTCCCGAAGCAACGCCCACATCCCTACGCCGTTTTCGAGCTGCGGAAAGTCGCCGTAGTAGTCCGTGCCGGGCATTTCACGCCCTGCTTTTATGTAAAATTCGTCTGCCGCAAACGCCAATTGCGGTATATTTTTTATATAATTTGCACAATTAAACTCGTCGATGATGTCTATGACCTCGTCGGCTTTTTCTTTTGTGTATCCTGTCAGAACCGGCAGGCCATCCCTGTACGCGGTTAGCCCCACCGGCACGGCGGCGACGCTTTTGAGCGCGGGATACAGCCTCATAAGCTCCCGAAAGCTCCGGCGTAGCTCGTCCCCGTCGTTCAGCCCCGGGCAAAGCACCAGCTGCGTGTTCAGCGCGATTCCCGCGTCGGCGAACTCCCGCAGATACGCAAGGCTCTCCCCTGCCCTCCTGTTTTTCATCATCTCCGTGCGCAGCTCGGGGTTCATGGTGTGCACCGAGACGTTTACGGGGCTGATGCGCATCTCCATGATGCGGTCGGCCTCGCGGCGGGTCATGTTCGTCAGGGTGATGTAATTGCCGAAAAGAAACGATAAACGCGAGTCGTCGTCCTTGAAATAAAGGCTTTCGCGCAGACCTGGCGGCAGCTGGTCAATGAAGCAGAACACGCATTTATTCTGGCAGCCGCGCTGTTTGTCCATGAGATACGTGTCGAAAACCAGTCCGGGATCCTCGTCCTCGCCCTTGCGGACGGCGACGGTTTTGCGCTTGCCCTTCGCGGTTATGACCTCAAGGGTCAACCGCCTGCCTACGGCGTAAAAGCGGTAGTCCAGCACGTCGTCTATGGAATGGCCGTTGATCGCGGCGAGGGTGTCCCCGGCCTTGATTTTGCGGCGGCAGGGAGAAGTTTTGTCAACGGATCGGATGAGAACGGACATCGGTTTGACTCCTTAAATAGGTTAATCTGATTATAACACAACCACGCCGATTCGGCAAGGTATTTCGTTTGTCGTGAGCACCTACTCCCGCACCATCACAGAAACCGTCACCCGCCGCGTCCGTGCGCCAGACGAATGAAACTCAAAACTCTCACGCGGCGTCAGCCCGTACGCGGTACATTCCTCCTCCAGACTCTTTGTGTCGCCGTACAGCCGCGCGACCTTCATAAGCCCGACTGTTTCTTCTCTTGTAAAGCCAAACGGCTCAAACAGGTCGAACTGCCTTTGTGACGCGTCGCTCCGGCTCACATTGACAAAACGGCCGCCTTTTTTCAATACGCGGGCTATTTCCGCCAGAGTCCTGCCATTTTCCCTTGATTCGTCAAGGCCGAAATGCGAGCACACAACGTCCATGCTTTCACTTTTGAACGGCAAATGCCAAAAGTTGGCGCATACAGGAAGCAGCTTATCGCTGATTTTTAGGTGCTTCGCGATAGATACCGAGTTTCCGTGGCAGTCAAAACCGATATCAACAGTGAACATGGTGCAGCCGGGCGAGAGTTTATCTGCGACCGCCGCCGTACCGAAACCCGACCCGGTTGAAATCTCCGCGATAAACGAGGGATTTGAGCGGTGAACCAGCTCAACATACTTCGGCAAATGTTTTGCCCATTTTTTGATCCCGTTATGTCTCGCGGACTTGACTGTCGCCCTTGCGAATTTTTTGGAATTGCGCCGTTCAAAAGCGGCGATTACGTCAGGCGTCAAAGGCCCCGCGCCGTTATCACGGATGATCCATTTGTCCGTGCTTTCTTGGGAGTAGCTGCGGATCGCTGACATGATTCCGGCCTTGTCTTTCAGCAAGTCCCCGATGTACTGAATGTAGACGTCGGACGGCGATTTCGACCAATCCAGCTTCGTGTACAGTTCGCTGATTTTTTCGGGAAACTGCCACAAAAGAACTTCCATGATTTCGCGATGCCAGTCCGCGGAAGCTCCGCCGGTCAAAAGGATGGGCACGTCATTCACGACGGGATACGATTCTGTGTGATCAAGGGTGTGCAGTTTATCGCCCTCCCGGCGCAGCATTTTGCGAGTGACCGGTGAAACCAAAATCCCGTGCTCGTATGCGTTGAACATTGCTTGACTCCCCTTTTTCTTTATTGTGTATACATGATACAATGGGGAGCGGGGAAAAACAAGACTTGTTATTTATTTGATTTTATGGTATAATATATGCGAATCAATTACTTTGAATTTCCCAACCCCTCCAGCGCTGCGCGCCACCTCCCCTTACAGGGGCGGCATGGTACCCGCCATCTTGCCGCCCCTGCAAGGGGCGGTGGCGCGCAGCGCCGGAGGGGTATAATTGCCTAATATAAAAGTACTAGCATCCCCCTGCTTCGCATATATTTTATAAAGATCTTATGTGCATGGGGGAAATAAAGATGAAAATAAAACGATTCAGGCGGCTGTTTTCGGCCGTGTTAACTGCCGCTGTACTCGCGTCCGGCGCCGTGCCCGCACTGGCGGCCGAAACCGGCGCTTATGTCGAAACCGTCGAGAACGAGGTACTCGAGGTCATCTACAGAGACGGCGCGGAGGTGTTTTTTGAGGACGGCTACGCCCTGACCGACGAGACAGGCGAGGCTATGCCAGCCATCAGTCAGCCCAACTCGATGTCCGTGACCGTCAACGCAAAGTCCGCTATACTGATGGACTTCGACACGGAAACGGTCCTCATGGCCATGAACGAACATGACAGGGTTTTTCCGGCGTCCGTGACGAAGATCATGGCGCTTCTTTTGGTGGCGGAGGCCATTGACGGCGGCAGGCTCGCGCTCACGGACATGGTGACGGCAAGCGCGAACGCGGCTTCCAAGGGCGGCTCGCAGATATGGCTCAAGGAGGGCGAGGTCATGTCTGTGGACGATTTGATCAAGGCCGCGGCGATCTACAGCGCGAACGACGCCTGCACAGCCCTGGGCGAGCACATCGCCGGAAGCAACGACGCCTTTGTGGGCATGATGAACCGCCGTGCCGAGGAGCTTGGCATGGAGGACACGCACTTTGTCAACTGCACCGGCCTTGACGACGGTATTGACGACCACTTGACGACCGCATATGATATCGCGCTGATGTCAAGGGAGCTGCTCAAGCATGAGTTTATACTCAACTACACCACCATATGGATGGACAGTTTGCGCGGCGGCGAGACAGAATTGGTAAACACTAATAAACTTGTCAGATTTTTTGACGGTACTACAGGCCTGAAAACCGGCACGACCGGCAAGGCAGGCTGCTGCGTCTCCGCGACGGCCAAGCGCGGAAACATGCATCTCATAGCCGTCATCATGGGCAGCCCGAACAGCGCCGCCCGCTTTGACGGCGCGAAAGCGATGCTGACGTGGGGCTTCAACAACTACGAGATCATCGCGCCTGAAATCGACGGCTCGCTGATCACGGACGTCGCGGTGATAAAGGGCGTGAAAGAAACGATCACCCCGAAGCTCCCCGAAACCACCGCCATACTCATCGAAAAAGGCAAGCAGGACGAACTGACGCAGGAGGTCTCGATTTCCATTGACGTTGAGGCTCCCATCGAGGAAGGACAGCTGCTCGGCAGGGTCGTGTTCCGCCTCGGGGACGACATTGTCGGCGAATACTGCCTTACGGCGGGCGAAGCGGTTGGGCGTTTGACTTTAGGTCTTGTGTTTAAAAGACTGTTGGAGGTTTTCGCGAGGTAGTTTTAGAACCTGTGTTCATATGGATGGAACACAGGTTCTAAATTGTTGCTTTATTTGTCAGAGTCCCCTTGCTTCCTTTCCCCAGAGACTGCAATCCAGCTTCCACGCGCCGCCCTGCCATTTGAGCCGCCATTCAACAGCTCTGATTTCGTCATCATGCCCGCTGTTATAGTCCATCGCGAGCACAAGTGTATCATTCACTTGACTTAGGATCTCAACAGTGTCCATATACCAACTGCCGGGATCGCCAATCCCGCCGGGGTCAAAGTACAGTGCGCCATCCTTTTCATGGTAGCGTCCGCAATACTCTGACGCGGGATCGTACCTGTAAAACTCCTTTTGCGCGAACTCCTTTGTATATGCTGTCTCGGTCAGAGCTTTCAGTTCGGCAATTGTATGGACATCATGCGGGTTATCCCCTACAAGATAATACCCGCCATATGGAAGATTCGGACGGACGGAGAGATTGTCATAATCGCCGCCCAAGTCATTGGCAAAAATCAGAAAAATTTGCCATCCCCGCTTAAAAAGATCATCCGCCAGAATTTTGGCCTGTTCTTTTGTTATAAGCTCTGGCGGGGATTCGGCTTCTGTAAGTTCAACTGTCGGCGCTTCCGTCGTCGTGAAAACAGTCGTTGCTTCTGTCGCGGGAGCTTCCGTAGTTTCCGGCGTGCCGCATCCCGCAAGAAAAACCAGTGATAAAGCAATGACAAATATACGCTTCAAGGGAACATCCCCTTTATTTAATTTTCGCCAGCGCGTCCCGTACAGCGTAATACGCCGGTTTTTCCTTGCCGTCAATCGTGACGATACCCCACCTGGTCTCCGTCGGGCAGTCCGGCTGCTTGCAGACGTAGCACCTTTCACTGTCGGAGTAGCAATAGAGGAACGCGCCCAGCATAAACGGCAGCTTTGTCAGGCGGCTGTAAATCTCTTTGTAAAATCCCGCCTGGCCCTGTGGCGTGTGCGGATACTTTTTGATCACGGTTTTCTTTGGCAGTTCGCTGTAAAAATGGTTGCAGAAGTCGAGCTGGAAGATGAAATCGGCATAGCCGCCCGAAGCGTTTTTCTTGATGTATTTCCACATATCAGGATTTTCCCTGAGTATCGCTTCCATAAACGCGTCGATGTTCGCGCGGGCTTCAGCCTCGGTCTTTACGCCGTAGCGCTGCAGGACCGCACTTTTTTCTTCAGGAGTTTTCGGTGCTCCCCCGCCGATGTAACCGAATTCGGCCAGGATCACAGGCTTGCCTGTTATGCTCCAGACATAGCGCAGCATGATGTCAAACATGGCCATCCAGCAGCCGACGCCGACAAAGCAGCCGATGTAGATATCGATCCCCACATAGTCGCAATATTTATGCCACGGACGCATTTTACTGTGGAGGTCGGCTTGCGGCCCGGCGGAGTTGTAGCCGATGATCACATCGCCGCGATGGGGGTACATGGCCTCGAGCTGTATGCCGATATAGCGTACGGCCTCGTCCATCGTCAGCGGGTTTGTGAAGCGCGGCACGCCCATCTCGTTCGTGACCTGAATCGCGCCGATAAGCTCCTTTAAGTCTTTCAGCAGGAACACAGCCACCTCTTTGACCTTCGCTTCGTTTTCGGGCAGGCGCGGATCAATCCCGGCGTGCTGTATGAACTCCCTGGGATACGGCGTTACGACCATGAGCTTTATGCCGTTTTCATGGTAGGTGCGCATACGCTCTTTCCAGTTGATATAATCCTGCCGGATATTTCCGTCTTTGTCAAAAGGGTACGGCGCGTCGGCACGGTTCCACTCGATACCCGCGCCCTTGATCTGCTCAAAGTTGTCGCGCGGATGGCATACGCCCTTGATAAAACCGCCGACCTTGCGTTTGGCCTCGGTGACCCCCGAGGAGGTTTGCTTTTTTAGGCGTCCGGCGATCATGTGAAACGGGGCATACTTGAGAGTCGCGGCTATTTGGTCTTTGATAAAAGCTTCCATGATGGTGATATCCTTTCCAAAAATAGACTTTATAAGGAGTATATCAGGGAGCGCGAAATATGTCAATATTTCTGGGCACAAAAAAATTTGTAAAAACCCTTGATTTTCATTGCGGATTGTGCTAAAATTTCTTGGTATAATAAATTCGGAGGTCATTTTTGATGAGTGCACTTGAAATTGTATTGGGCGCTGTTTCCCTTGTCACGTCTCTGCTTATCATCGTTCTCGTCCTTTTGCAGGAGGGGCATCAGCAGGGGCTTTCCGGCGCGATCGCCGGCGGCGCGGAAACGTTTTTCGGCAAGAATAAGGGACGTACCTTGGAGCAGAAGCTCAAAAAGTACACAAGAGTCCTTGCGGTCGTTTTCTTCGCCCTTACCCTGAGCGCGACGATTTTGCTTCTTTTTTTGAGGTAGTGTCGTTATTCTTACCCTAATGTTGAGATTAACGGTAGTGAACGTTTTGTTTACCGCCGTTTTTTCTTTTTTTAATATTGCATTTTTTTGTACAAAAGGCTATAATATGAACATGGAAAGGATGGATCATACATATGAAGTACTTTGACCCCCAGATTGAGACAGCTTCAAGGGAAACATTGTGCGGGATCCAGTCGGAGCGTCTCGCCTCCATCGTAAAACGCTGCTACGATCATGTGCCGTTTTACCGGCGGAAATTTGATGAGGCAGGTCTCCTGCCCGGCGACGTCAAGTCCATTGACGACATTACAAAACTGCCGTTCACCGTCAAGCAGGATCTGCGCGACAACTATCCGTTCGGCCTGTTTGCCGTGCCGAGGGAGGACATCGTGCGCATTCACGCGTCGTCCGGCACGACGGGCAAGCAGACGGTCGTGGGCTACACGGAAAACGATGTCGAAATCTGGTCCCGCTCGGCGGCGCGGGCGATCGTCGCGGCGGGCGGCACAAAAGCCGACAGAATACATATTGCCTACGGCTACGGTCTGTTTACGGGCGGTTTGGGGCTGCATTACGGCGCTGAAAAGCTGGGCGCCGCCGCGATCCCCGTGTCCTCGGGCAACACCATGCGCCAGATTCAGCTGCTTGAGGACTTTGAGCCGGATATCCTTTGCTGCACGCCGTCCTACGCCCTGACCATCGGCGAGGCGATGCGCGGGGCGGGCGTGGACGCGAAAAAACTGCGCCTGCGCGCCGGCATCTTCGGGGCGGAGCCATGGACGGAAGCGATGCGCGCCGAGATCGAAAGTGTGCTGGACATCAAGGCGTATGATATCTACGGGCTGTCTGAAATCGCGGGGCCGGGCGTGTCGTTTGACTGCTGTATGCAAAACGGAATGCATGTCTGCGAGGATTATTTCTATCCCGAAATCGTTGACCCCGATACCCTGGAGCCTGTCCCCGACGGAACTTTCGGCGAGCTTGTGTTCACCTGCATCGGTAAAGAGGCGCTGCCGCTGATCCGTTACCGCACGCGTGACATCTCCTGTCTGACGCATGAAACGTGCGAATGCGGGCGAACCCTCGTCAAGATGATGAAGCCAAAGGGCAGAAGCGACGACATGCTCATCATCCGCGGCGTCAACGTGTTCCCGTCCCAGGTTGAGCACGTCATTTTAACCTTGGGGCTCGAGCCGAACTACCAGATCGTCGTTGACCGGGCGAAGAACCTCGACGTGATGACCGTCTGCGTTGAGATGTCCGACGCGGTGTTCTCCGACGCCGTCCGTGAGGTCGAGCGCAGGGAGAAAGAGATCGCGTCCGCGATGCAGTCGGTTCTTGGCGTTTCGGCCAAGGTGCGGCTGGTTGAGCCGCGTTCACTGCCGCGTTCCGAGGGCAAAGCGGTCCGCGTTGTTGACAACAGAAAAATATAATGCTGTTTTAGACCTTTGTGTTGATATAAGATTTTATCATATTAGGTAATTAAACCTTTCCGGCACTGCGTGCCACCTCCCCTTGCAGGAGAGGCAGTGGTTGCCTGTCGCTCAAGCCTCCCCTATAAGGGGAGGTGGCACGCAGTGCCGGAGGGGTTTAAAAATTCAAAATCAACACAAAAGCCTGAAAGAGCTAAAATATAAAAATACAGAAAGGATAAATTATTATGACAATTAAACAAATTTCCATTTTTGTAGAAAACAGGGCCGGACGCCTGGCCGACATCACAGGGCTTTTGGCGGAAAGCAAGATTGACATCCGCGCGCTCTCAATCGCCGACACCACGGATTACGGCATTCTGCGCCTGATCGTCAACGATCCCGACCAGGCGGTGGACGTTCTCAGGCAGTCAGGTATGACGGTTTCGGCCACCGAGGTACTTGGGATCAAGGTCGAGGACATACCCGGCGGCTTCGCCAAGGCCATCCGCACGCTGTCTGACAAGGACATCAGCGTGGAGTATGCCTACGCGTTCATCACGCCGGACGTCGGCAAAGCGTATGTTATCGTTCGCGTTGAGAACAACGCTTCGGCGGCAGACGCGCTTAAGACCGCCGGGATTACGATCATTTCTCAGGAAGAAATATTTAACAGCAAGTAAGGACGCGTAAAAATTATGCAGCTGAAAATGTACTGGAGAGTTGAGCCGGTCAAGTTTCCTGAGTTCTTCCGCGATATTTCGTACAGGCAGTATGACGGGTCGACGGAGGATCGCGCCGGCTGGCTTGAGCTTTGCAAAAACGGCCTTGTGGCCGACGACGCGAGTGACGCTGAACTTGAATTTGAACGGCGTTATAACAGCCGTCCCGCCTTTCAAAACGATGACCTGTACCTTGTGTTTGACGGCGGCCGGTATGTCGCCACGATCTGCGGCATCTACGAGCCGGAAACGAACCTCGGGTACGTGCACATGGTGTCGGTTCACACAGACGCGCGCGGACACGGGCTTGGCGCTTACGTCAACCAAATCGCGCAGGCGCACCTGAGCCGCGACCCCTGCGAATGGGCGTACCTGACCACGGACGAGTGGCGCGTTCCGGCGATCAAAAGCTATCTGCGGGCGGGTTTTCTGCCTGTCGAATACGGCGGCGGCGAGGGTGATATGGAACGGCGATGGACGGAGTGGCTGGCGGAACACGGGTATACAAATATTCCGTTTTTGGATGAAAAAGGAAATGTAATTAATACTATTTTTCGTTAGAAATGTATACAAAAAATCTTCGCAAAACCCATATATGCAAGCCTTTGCTTGATTTTTTGTACATTTCTTAGACGAAAAATAGTATAAGAACCTCTAACCCTGCCATTATGTTTTGCGTTTTGAAACGCCGAAAATACAAATAATATAGTAGGCCGCTGCAAAGCAAAAGGATGGTTTTTATTACAAAATGGCAATAAAATTAAAACGTATCGCGATCGGGATGCTGGCCGTATTATTATTTGCCGCTCCGATCACGGCATACGCGCAAACGGACTCGTATATCGTGCAAAAGGGCGACACTTTATGGAAAATCGCGGTCAAGTATAAGGTCGGGCTTTCAGAAATCAAGGCGGCGAATCCGCAGATCCCGGACTTTGACAAGATTTACCCTTACGACATTGTTTACGTGCCCCTCGCTGACAGGGCCACGGTCGGCATTGAGGAGGAGGTTCTGAGCCTTGTCAACAAGGAGCGCACGAGCAGAGGGCTTCATCCCCTGAAGCTGAACTGGGAACTGGCCAGGGTCGCGCGCTACAAGTCAGAGGACATGCGTGACCGGGGCTATTTCAGCCACACGTCCCCGGCATACGGCACGCCTTTCGACATGATTCGGAGCTTCAATATCAAAATGACGGCGGCCGGCGAAAACATCGCGAAAGGCTACCGGACGGCGCAGGAGGTCATGATCGGCTGGATGAACTCTCCCGGCCACAGGGCGAACATCCTGAGCGGAAACTTCACGGAAATCGGTATCGGCTACTGCACGGGCGCGGGCGGACCGTACTGGACGCAGATGTTTATCAGACCGTAGCAGGGGCAACTACTGACTGTATGTTGTAAATTATGCACAATAAATATCCGCTAAATGTATTTTTTAGCGGATATTTTTATGCATAGTATATAAAATTACAGAGCGCAAGTGACAACTCCCTTCCCCTGCATGTTATGCGCCATGTACATAAACTTCCTCTGTGAACTCCGTCCCGCCCGGATGCGTCCGCGGCATCGCGAGCGCGTAAACGTCGGCGGCACGGCGCTCTGTCTCAAAGACAGTCCGCGCGAATCCGCCTGAATTTTTCAGCTCGTTTGCTTTCATTATGATCGGTATGGCGGTCGTTTTTTTTGCTTTTTTCAGAATTTCACGCCCTGTTTCGTTTAGCGCGAGAACCCTAACGTAAGGCGGCAGCTGCCCCTGCATGTCGGCGGTGATCCCAAGCAGCGCGTGCGCGGCGGCCCGGCGGATCCGCGCGTGCGCGTACCGCTTCGTTTTCGCGAGACTGAACAGCTCCGAAAGCGACAAAGCCTCTCTTGCCGCGCCGATAACGCGGTTTTCCAGCCCCTCAGACACGTCGGGGAGCCGGGCGAGCGCGGCCGGATCGGCGTTTCGCAGCATCATCAGCATCGCTGTTTCGAGCTTGGTATAGCCGACCGGCGCACGGCTTTCGATGATTTCTTCTCGTATCACGTCCGCCGCGCTTTGCGTAACCAAGTGACTGAAATCCGCGCCCTCAAACATCAGCCCGCGTATCAGCGACGCGCTTGCGAAGTCTCCCCGCACGTCCGGGCTGTCATGATCTACGCCGCTTCTTTTTACAACTATGGGTTTTATAGGTGAGGAAAATTCCTCAAGCGCCGACAAATATTCAACGGCCAAGGTATCGTTCGGACTTCGCAGCACATCCGCCGCCATGTCGCCGAACAACTCCCGAACGGCGTTTTTCCGCGTTTTCGCAAAGGACAAGCCATCGCTCAAACGCGCCCGAATCAGCGCCTGAGTCCGCGCGTCACAGGCGGCTTTCGCGGCTTCACGCAGCAGGCTTATGTCGCCGGACTCGCTGCCAAAGCTGAGAAAATCGACGCAGCCCAGCGCGTTCAGGATCGAGACGCCGCCCTGAGCAAAACGCTGTGCCGACGCGCACGACCAGATCACCGGTAGTTCCAGCGCCAGATCGACGCCGCTTTGGACCGCCATTTTCGCCCTCGCCCACTTCGACATCACGGACGGCTCGCCGCGTTGGACGAAATGACTGCTCATCACGGCTACAACAGCGTCCGCGCCGCAACCTTTTGTCTCACGGACATGGTAAGAGTGACCGTTATGGAATGGGTTGTATTCGGCTATGATTCCGGCAATTTTCATAGTATTCCTTAATAATTATTGTGCAATATCAATAAAATTAATCTGTCCAACAAGTGATAGAAGCTTCTCCGCCGTTGATAAATACCTCCACCGTTTCCCCGTCGCGCAAAATATCGACGGAAGCGACCGGGCCATCGTACCTGACTGGAAACGACACGGACTTCGCGTTTATAACGACGGACTCCGCCGTAACGCTCACGTCTGTATCGCTTGGCAAAATCAGGTGCGCGGCCTCCGAAACCGGGAATGTGACAATTTTTCCGTCAACGATCTTCAACTCTCTCGGAACGGTCAGCGCGCCGTTATATTCCGCGTCTTCGTCCGGCTCCTTGCCCCACGAGTACAGCCAGCCGACGACGATCCGCCTCCCGCTCGGGTCTAAGAACGTCTGCGGCGCGTAAAAATGCGGCCCCGCTTCTGGTGAATTTATTGACAGAGGAGTCAACTTTTTTCCGTTAAAGTCGCCGACCACAAAAACTGTCGAATAGCTTTCTTTCCCCATCTGCGAAAACATAAGTACAAACTTGTCACCGTAAGGAAAGAAGTCGGGACACTCAAGAACGCCGCCGAACTCGCGCCCCTCGAAAAGCACGCCGACATAGTCCCAACCAAAAAGGTCTTTTGAGGAAAACAGCAGTGCTTTTCCCACTTTCTCCTTACCCGAACCGCAAACCATGTAGTATATATCGCCGATTTTAGTAACTTTCGGATCTCTGAAATCCCTGCTCCCATCGGCCGGAGCGCACCTGATAACAGGGTTTCCATCATATTTTTGGAAATTTATCC
This sequence comes from Oscillospiraceae bacterium, assembly GCA_009779495.1. Classification (GTDB taxonomy): domain Bacteria; phylum Bacillota; class Clostridia; order Oscillospirales; family Acutalibacteraceae; genus UBA1425. The sequence goes on from WRED01000014.1 coordinate 17,226, forward strand.
CATCTGAGCTGACGGCCACGGACTGCGTTTGCCCAAGCTCATGTGACACAGATGTGTAAAAAAGGTAAAGCAAACCGTCCTTTTCAATGGCCGAACCTGAGTAACAGCCGCCGGCGTCCTCGTATGGCATGTCAGGGGAAAGGGCAATCGGCAGTTCCTCCCAGTTGATGAGGTCAGCGCTGACGGCGTGTCCCCAATGCATACGTCCCCAAAGCGGTGAATGTGGGTTATGCTGAAAAAAAGCGTGATATTTTCCGCCGTAGAAAATCAGCCCGTTCGGGTCGTTTATCCAGCCCTCTTTTGCCTCAAAATGGTATTTTAGCCTTTGCGCCATAGTCCAAAATCACCTTCCATAGTCCTTTTATGTTGATAAACGTGGTTCAATTATATATCTTTATTCCTGTAATTCAAATCCTCACGCGTTTCAAACCCCCGCTTCTCCCAAAACGCGTTTCCGACCTCGTTATCCTTAAACGCGACGAGCGCGACCCTGCTGATACCCTCCGCCTTCAGCGCGGCAAGGGCGCGGTCAAGCAGCCCGCTGCCGATTCCGCGCGTCCTGTCGGAAGCCCTGACGGCGGCGTGGTAGATGTATCCCCGACGGCCGTCGTGCCCGCTCAATATGGTCCCGACGATCTCACCGCCCTCTTCCGCAACGAAGCTCATTCCGGGATTGCGGCGCAGATATCTGCCAATCCCCTCTTTGGAATCGTCCGGCGGATTCAGCCTCACGCCCGGCATATCGCTCCATAATTTGTGAGTCCCCTCATAATCATCCATTGTCATTTCCCTGATTCGCATTCAAATCCCCTTTTCCCGTACATACTGCAACTTTTTATATCAGTGCCTCGAAAACCTCCGGCCTGGGATTCGGTATCACGGCCTGCGACACGAGTTGCCCCTCGGCTTGCGCAGCCGAAACGCCGCACCTCACCGCCTCATTGACCGCCGCCACGCCTCCCGTCAGCGCGACGAAAGACTTTCCGCCGATGCCGAGACCCAGCCGCACGTCCATGAGTGTAATGTCCGCAGCCTTTACAGCCGCGTCCGCCGCGTACACGGCAGCCGTGATACTAAAGAATTCCATGACTCCGACGGCGCTCACGGCAGTCGGTTCAGCTGTAAAGTTTATCGCCTTTACAACCTGCGGATGCACTCTCGGAATCACCACGCTGTCAACCACAAAATGCGCTCCGGCCAGTTGACCCGCTTCGAGCGACGCAGTCACCGCAGCCACCTCGCCGGTAAATAAAATATTGTATTTGCCCGGGCAAACCGCGCGCGCGAAAAGCAACTCCACGTCAGCGGCCTTCAATATCGCGTCAGCCGCCTCGACGCCTTTCGCGATGCTGTTCAGCTCCAGAAATCCTATCGTTTCAAGCACCGGCTTAACCCTCCTCAATCGTAATCGCGTCCCCGCATACCGTCACTGTGCCGTCCATGCTCGCGTGCAGATTCACACCAAGTTTTCCCTGCGGACACCTCGCGATCAGCTGGCCTTTTGTCACGCGTTCGCCGCTTTCAACAATCGGTTTGCACGGCACGCCGATGTGCTGTTTCAGCGGCAGAGTGACGCGCTGCGGCTCAAACGACTTGATTTCTGTTATTCTATATTCGTAATATGAGCCGACTCCGGCCCTGACCGCCGCGCGCTTCGACGGGATTTTCCTGTACTCGCGCATAGGACTTTCCGCGCCGGAGTTCTCGCCTTTCGGGTAGCGTATCCCCGCCTCCGCAAGCGTTTTTTTCAGTATCGCATTGACCCTGCGCGGCTGGAGATCCATCGGGCACGCGACGGTTTCACAGACCCCGCACTCGCAGCACAGCACCGCCCGGCGGATGTCCGCGTCACCCAAAAGCCCATCCAAGCTGCCCGCCAGCGCGATTTTCCGCATGATTTTGTGCGGCTCAAGCGGGTGTCCCATCAAAAATCGCGGACACAGCTGCGTACAATAACTGCACTGTATGCAGGCAGACCGCGCCCGGTTCAGCATGTGCCGCACTGAGATTTTTTCCCGATTCGCCATATAGCTGTCGCCCTTCAGGACGATGATGCCCGAAGTTGTCTTTGTCACGGCAGCTTCAGCGGCCTGCTCCGCCGTCATGACCGTTCCCATCATCGGACCGCCCGACACAACAATGTAATCCGAGCATTTCACACCGCCCGCCCGCTCAATACACGCTGTAAAGGCCGTTCCCAGCGGCACACGCAGCACAGACGGCTCTTTCACTTCGCCTGTCAAGGTCAGATACTTGTCAGTGAACGGCCTGCCGTCCAACGCGTCATAAACACACAAAAGCGTTGATACATTTAGCACAACGCAACCGACGTCAAGCGGCAAACCGCCCGGGGGAACCGTTTTCCTTGTCACCTCGCGCACCAATACGTGCTCGTCCCCGGCGGGATAAAAGCTTGTAAAGGTAAGTAGCTTTACTGTGTCCGTAAGTCCCATGCCGCTGATCGCGCCGTTCAGCACGTCAATTTCCGCGCGGTAGCTCTCCTTGAGTCCGAACGTACAGACCGAAGCGCCGATCTCCGCGCGTATTTTTTCGGCGGCGGAAACCAGCCTGTCCGCGAAATTTACCATGAGCGTCCTGTCGGTGCGCAGCAGCGGCTCACACTCCGCGCCATTGATAATCAGGTGTTCGGCGCCGCCCGACAGCTTCACGTGAGTCGGGAAGCCCGCGCCGCCGCAGCCGACGATTCCTGCGTCAAATATTTTGTCGATAAGACTCACGCGAACCGACCCTTCCTATAGATTCACTTGAGCTTCGTTTTTTGAACCTCAAGCGTGTCGATGATCCCGACGATCGCGCAGTCAACCGGCGACGCGTCCTTGCCGACGGCCCGGCGCGCCGTGCTGCCGTCGACCACCAAAACCTGCTCGCCCACGCCCGCGCCGACGGTATCGACCGCAACGAAAGTCCTGCCGGATTTTTCGTCGGCCCGCGTTTCCCGAACGACCATCAATTTCAGCCCGTCAAGCTCGGGCTGTTTTTTTGTCGCCCAAACGTGGCCGACGACCTCACATATCAGCATACCAAAGTCCCCCTTATTCTACACAAACTCGATTATTTTTCCCGCGTGCAAAAATACGTCCTTGGCCGACGGCGTGATCACTGTGCCTTTTTTTAGCAAAATCAGTGGATTCTGTGAGTCCGCCGCCATCTTCATAGCCAGCCCCTCGGTAACGATTCCCTCGGGCAGATCTCCGGGCGCATATTTATCAACGGGCGTCTGGCCGCTGACCAGCGTGATCCCAAACGACTGGAGCGTTCGCACGTACCCCTCCAGCATTTGGATGAATGCCCGGCTCACGGTTGCCGAATTCCTCCTGAACCCCAAAGCGCAATCCAGCAGAAAAATCTCCTTGCCCGACAGCAGCCCGGCGATTACAGCACGCCCCGCCGCATGAACGTCGCGGCCAAGCGCGATGTCGGCAAGCTCCGACAGAGTCAGCTCCATGATGTATATTTTCTCGAACCTCGCGACATCGTCCGCGTCCGCCATCTCCTGAAGCGTATGTAGATCGTACATGGCCGCGATGTGTGACGGCAGCTTATCCGCACTGCCTATGACAAGCGCGGCGGGCAGGCCGGTTTTGTCCCCTGGCGGCTCGGGTTCGCCGCCTGTAAAGCGTATGACTTCACGCGTCACAAGCTCGACAAGCTGTTCTCTTGTCAGTTCGGGCTTGACATTGTTACACGAATACACACCAATTCACTCCAAACTTATCAATCAGCCCCACCATCAGCGGACTCCATTCGCACGAACTCAGCGGATATAGAATTTCCGCGCGGTCCTTGAGTACGTCGTATATTTTTTTAACACGGGCTTCTTTGCCTTTACCGAAATGCAAACAAAATTGCATGGTGTTTCCCGTGACCGTATTATCGTTTAATTCCGTTAACGCCAATATCTGTCCGTAAACGTCAAGCTCGGCATGAGCTATTGTCCCGTCAGGATTGTGATGTTTACACACTTCCTCAGCGTCAAATGCCTTTTTGTAAAATTCAAAGGCTTTATCGCTTCCCTTAACATTAACCTGCATCATTGATCTGTGCATTTTCTTCAAACTTTTGTCCCCCCGTCAATTTTTTCAATACGCGCAATACTTACCCCATCTGCGCAGCACGCATTCGCCTCATCAAAATCAATATGCATTGCGGGCATAAATTCCTCGCTGACCCGCACGGTCACATCCTCAAAAGTCAGCGGCCGCACACTTTCAACGCGCACACGCACACTCTGCCCGTCCGTCACGCCGTGCTCCCCCGCGTCACCGGGACGCAAATGGATGTGCGCTTTCGCGACGATCACGCTCCCTTTCGCGTCGAGCATCCCGCGCTCGCCGATGATATACGCGTCCGCCCCGCCCCGCAGGTCGCCTGACAACCGCACCGGCGCGTTCAGCCCCAAAACTCGGCAATCCGTCACGGACAGCTCCGCCTGCACCTCCCCGCGCTCCGGCCCCAGGACAGCCACGTTTTCGATCGCGCCCTTCGGCGTCACGAGCTTCACGCGCCTGTCGCTCAAAAACTGCCCCGGCTGGGACAGCTCCCGGACAACGGAGAGCAACGCCCCCTGCCCGAACAGCGTTTCTACGGCGCTTTTCGTCAGGTGGACATGCCTTGCCGAGACCTCCAACGGAATCTCGTTTTTGGGAGCTTCTGCCGCGTTAAGACGTTCAAGGACGCCCGACACGATCTCCCTGATTTCTTTTTCTGTCATAACTATTCCTAATTTCCCTTAAGTAGCCGGCAAAAAATGATGTGTACGGCGCTCGACAGCCGGTTGAGCGCCGTTATGATGTCCGTCCGCTCCGGGAGCGCCGCAGCCGCCGCCAACTCCGCCTCGCGGACTCTTGTCCGTAAAACGTTTACTAAAGCGGGAAGCTCGCCCATTCGGTAGTCGGGCACAGGGTGTGTTTTTAGCCCAAGCTCCGCCTTAACGTCGTGGGAGACGCGGCGCAACTCCGGGAATGTCAGTCCCAGAAGCGTCATATCTCGCAAGGATTCGTCACGCACTTCCGCGCCTAATATTTCTCTTACGAACAAAAGCATCTCCTGCAAGCCGTCCGTTAATCCCGCGTTTCCAAGCCGCGAAGCCGTGACCTGCGCCGCGATGATGTCAGCCTCAAGCGAGTCGATCCGGCCGCGAAACGCGATCACCGGGTGCGTCTTTTTCACCAGCAGATTTCCGCGCAAGTGTGTCATGTCCTCCGGCTTTTCAGCGTAAATTTGTCCCGTTTTAGCATCTGTATATCCGTCTTTGGGTACAACAAGCCTATCCTGCCTTATTTCGTCAAAGCAGGTTTTGCCGCTGTCGAGCACAGTAAGCCTGACTCCGCGCGCGGACAGGAACTCACGCGCCGCCGGAGTCACAAAGACATCGGGCGGCACAGTGAACTCACTGACGCTGTCTTTCAAAATGAACGCACGCAAGTCTGCCTCGGTCAAAATCCGACCCATTATTTGTCTGACGTTTTAAGGGTGGGCAGGATGAATTCGACATCGTTGTGCGGGCGCGGGATCACGTGCACCGACACAAGCTCGCCGACCTTTGCCGCCGCCGCTGCGCCCGCGTCCGTCGCCGCCTTAACCGCGCCGACGTCACCGCGCACCATCACCGTCACCAGCCCGCCGCCCACGTGCACCTTGCCGATCAAGCTCACGTTCGCCGCCTTGACCATCGCATCCGCCGCCTCAATCGAGCCGACAAGTCCCTTGGTCTCAATCATTCCGAGCGCCTGTAATGTTTCCGCCATTGTTTTTTTCCTCCTGAATATTATATATGTAGTATACAAACAACGTTTACTTAAACATTATATACTTTATATCGTCAAACGTCAAGTCCAATTGTTTCGAATAATACTCGCTTTTTTTCACGAACGTGAACCCGCACTTCTCTATGACCCGGCGCGATTGCGCGTTCGCAACGAAATGTCCCACAGTCAGCGCGTCCAGGCCGCAAGCGTCAAAGCAATAACGAATGACCGCCGTGACGGCTTCGGGCATGAGTCCGCGCCCCCAGTACGGCTTTGCCAAAACGTAGCCGATCTCTTTCATTTTTAAACCGGCGTATTCGGGGACGCCCCCCGCCCAAGACGTATGCAGGCCGAGCGAACCGATGACCCTGCCGTTATCCCTGCTTTCGACCGCGAAAACATTTTTCCCCTCCATAAATATGCTCAGTATCCTCCGGGAATCCCCGACCGACTCATGATGCTTCCATCCGGCCATTTCGCCCACGCCGGGGACGGACGCGTACTCGAACATATCGTCCGCGTCGTCCTCGCGCCACTCACGCAGGACCAGGCGGTCTGTTTCCAACTCGATGCCCGAAACGTTGATTTCGATGTCCATTTTGCTCCCCCTTTCTTCTTTATGCTCTTTTAGACTTTTTGTGTTAGCTTTAAATTGCCAACCCCTCCGGCGCATTCGCGCCACCTCTCCTTGCAGAGGCGGTTGTGGTTACCGGTCGCTCAAGTCTCTCCTGCAAGGGGAGGTGGCGCGCAGCGCCGGAGGGGTATAAATACAAAATTCTAAAATCGCCTTTTCTCTAAACTCCAAGTCTCCGAATTACTTCTTTAGTAATCGCCTCAATCTCGCTCTTTGAAAACTCCTGCAGCGAAACCGGCGCGGGCGCGTTTCCCGATTTCTGCCCCCCGATCCCCGTTTCCCGCCGCCTGTCCCGCGCGACTCTGCGGATGTTGATCAGGTTCATCGGCGTGATATTGTCGCTCGTCGCGCTGCCGCCCACCGCGCCGCAGCCAAGCGTCAGCGCGGGAGCAAGGCGGGTCGTCACGCCCACGCCCCCAAGCGCGCCCGGCGTGTTGACCAGCAGGCGCGACACCGGCTTTTTCAGCGCGAACTCGCGTATCACATCATCGTTTCGCGAATGGATCACCATCGTGTGCCCCACGCCCTCCACGTTCAAAAGCTCGATGCACCGCTCGCACGCGCGCTCCCAGTTTTCCTCAACGTAAAACGCCAGGATCGGGCAGAGCTTTTCCCTGCTGTAAGGGTTTTCCCTTGACACCACGGTCTGCCTGGAAAGTAAAACCCTTGTCGTACCGGGGACGCTGATCCCCGCCATTTCCGCGATTTGTATCGCCGTTTTGCCTACGATACGCGGATTCATCGTACCGTTCGTCCGCAGGATAAAGGCCGAAAGCCTTACAGATCCATCCTCACTCAGGAAGTACCCGCCCTGCCGTTCTATCTCCGAAATGACCTCCGCCTCGACGCATTTTTCCGTCACGACCGACTGCTCAGACGCGCAGATCGTGCCGTTGTCGAAGGTCTTGCTGTCAAATATATCCTTAACCGCTTTGGGTATATCCGCCGACCGCTCAATAAACACCGGGCCGTTGCCGGGACCGACGCCGATAGCCGGATTGCCCGAGCTGTACGCCGCTTTGACCATCGCCTCGCCGCCCGTCGCCAGAATCAGCCCGACGCCGCGGTGATTCAGAAGCGCGTTCGTCGCGTCGGCCGTTGTGAGACTGATGTAGCCCACCGTGCCCTCCGGCGCTCCGGCAGACCTAGCAGCCTTTTGTATGATTTTCGCCGTCTCGATGATGCAGTTTTTCGCGCCGGGATGCGGGCTGAACACAATGGCGTTACCCGATTTTATTGCGATTATCGACTTATACATTGTCGTTGACGTGGGGTTCGTGGACGGGATCAGCGCCGCGATCACACCCATCGGCACGCCGATCTCCGTTATGCCGTCGGCCTCGTTTTCGCGGATGACTCCGACTGATTTCATGTCCTTGATATAGTTCCATGTGAGCGTGCTGCCCAGCCGGTTTTTGAGAATTTTGTCACCGATGATGCCGAAACCCGTCTCTTCCACTGCCATTTTTGCCAGTTCCTCCGCGTGTTTTTCACACTCGGAAACCACCGCGTGGCAAATCGCGTCCAGCCGTTCCTGACTGAACCCGGCCAGCTCTTCGGCGGCTTTCTTCGCGGCGGCAACCAGGTCACGCGCCTCCTGAATTGATTGCAAATCTCTGTCAAATGTCATAAAAAACATCTCTCCTATCAACATACAATTAGCGTTTTTTCACATTTTCTTCGCTTTCACAACGATACTCAATGGAAAGTGTTTCGCTTTACAGGGCGCGTAATACTGGCTCGTAGACCCGCAATCCCTCTCCAATGTGTCCTTGTCAGTCTCCTCAACCACGCGCACGGCGGCAAGCCCCGCGCCCGCCAGCGCGTTGATGTAATCCGACAGGCGGCGGTTATATAATGTGAGCGGGTGGCCGCCCTCTTCATAGACAGCGGGGCTTCGTCCCGTCCCTTTTCCTCCGGCGGTCCGCGTGAAAGTAAACGGCTCGCGCTCATAATAACTTCCTGAAAAAATCAGCCTGTCGTCCCGCACATCGACGCAGTGCATAAACGGGTGATCCCAACTGAAAATAAACACGCCGCCCGGTTTGAGATAGCCGGAAATTAAGTCAAAGGTTTTCCGCAAGTCAACCGTCCAGCCAATGGCGTAAACGGAATAGACCACATCAAAATATCCTGACGGCAAACCAGGGTTATTCTCCATCGGCGAACAGAACAGTTTGGGCATATATCCGCTTTCTGAAAGATATTTCCGCGTGATTTCAAGCTGCCGTTCGGAAATATCCAGCCCCCACAGTTCACCTGCGCCCCGGTCACCGCACCATTTCAAAGAGTGACCGCTGCCAAAGCCGATGTCCAGCACCCTCTTCCCGGCAAGCTCGGGAAACAGGCGCAGCTCATCCTCGGTCGGACATAAGCAGCCGTAATTCGGCAACGCGGTTATACCGAAAAATGAATCCGCTATCGCGTTCCATGATGTTTTGTTTTGAAGCAGAATGTCGTTCATTTCATCACCTTTATTCCCTTAAAATGCTAACGGATTTTCCGCGATCCCGCACACCGTATCCGCGAACGCCTCGCACGCCGCCCTGCACGCCGCCTGTTCGCCGACGAGCAGTCCGCCCGCGAAATTTGTCTCCGTCGGCGGGCCGTAAAACACCTTCATCGTAACGTCCGCCGCCTTTACAGCCGCGTCCAGCGCGACCATCGCCTCAAGCGGCGGCGCGACGAGATATGCCATGGCCGTGCCCTCCCGCACGCCGGCCTCCTCCGACAAAAACGAGCCTGTCCGCGAAACGCAGTGGGCAAAATACACGACTGAATCGTCGTCGTTCGCACTGAAAAAGCAGCTGTCATTTCCGATGAAGCTGACCGCCGCCTGCAGTCCGCTGCGAACCTCCTCGGGGTCGGCGGCGGCCAAGATTCCGATGAACTCGCCCGCCAGCTTCGTCGAAGCCGCGCCCGCCCCGGCGTACATGCTGCGGGCGTACGCCACCCGGACGGCGGCCTTTTTCGTCGCCTCATCCAGCGCCGTATACGACACGTCGTCGCAGTCCGTCGTGATGATCCCAAGGCTCCGCTCGCCATCCGCCGCGCCAAGCGCTTTTAAGAGACTTGGATCGGCGTTCGGTATGATTTTCACGCTCAATATGTTCGTTTTTATAGGGTCGTGTTTCATCTTCACTGCACCTCTCACTGTAAAGCATTTTACTTTACGTAAGTTCAATTTTTCAAAACAACTGTAAAGCTACTCGCTTGTCAGCTCCACGCCGCTGGCTTTTGCCTTCAAAATTTTTTCGATCAGCTCCGCGATATACGCGCCCGCCTCGACAGCCGAAATCCCACCCTTATGGATATTTGACACGACCGTCCGCCGCGCCTCGGGCATCCCGGCGCGCGCCTCATATGTGATGTACGCGCTCATGCTCTCGGCCGTAACCAGTCCCGGACGCTCGCCGATGAGCGTACAAATGACCTTCGGACGGATGATTTCCGACAGTGCGTCCTGCGCCCCTACCCTGCCATATTTCACAAAAAACGGCGTGCCGACTGTGATTCCCCTCGCGGTAAACCCGTCCGTAATCGCCGGCAGGATGTTGGCGAGATTCGCTTCAATCGCCTTGGACGACAGGCCGTCACTGGCGCAAATCTGCACATCCGGGTTCATTCTACACCTTGACTTTATCATTTCGACGGCCTCGCCGGAAAAAACCTTGCCCGCGTCCGGGTTCGTCAGGAAGTTGTTTTTGTCCGCGCATGTTGTCCGCACCGTGAACAGGCCAAGCTCCTCCAAAAACCGCTCGCTCACGTCCATAAACGCGGCGTCTCTCGCGGCGGCGTGATCCGCGCGGAGAGTCAGCAGCGTCTGCGTCCTGAGCCGCCCGCCCGCGCGTCCAACGCCGATACGCGCCGACGTTTTGTTCTTCATCCGCATCAAAGAGTCACGGTCCTCAGCGTCCGTGATCAGCTGCTCCGTGCGGCAATCCGGCGATGTTATGTCAAGGCAATCACCTTTACACTCTCCCACTGCCGGTAGAACATCTGTAAAGTCATTTGACTTTACAGGAGTTTTCCTCATGTCAGCTAGCACCTGCCTGACTATATCCTCAATCAACTTTTGATCTGCCATTTTATCACCTGTTTTTTGTAAAAATCGTGGGGTCGCCCGCCCGCTTTGTAAGTCGCCCATTCTCTGAAATTCCCATCTTTTCAAGCCACATGTCAAACTCATGAATCGGCCGTTTGCCCAAAATATCACGGATCGCCGAAACGTCATGGTACGCGTTGGTCTGGTAGTTCAACATGATATCGTCGCCGGCCGGTACGCCTAAAATATAGTTCACGCCTGCCGCCGAGAGCATCAGCGCAAGGTTTTCAACGTCGTTTTGGCCGGCGAGCATGTGGTTTGTGTAACAGCAATCGCACCCCATCGGCACACCAGACAGCTTGCCCATGAAGTGATCCTCCAACCCCGCGCGGATGACCTGGCGGCTGTCGTAGAGATATTCCGGCCCGATGAAGCCGACGACAGTATTCACCATAAATGGCCTGAAACACCGGGCGTATGCGTAACACCGCGCCTCCATGGTCACCTGATCCGCGCCGTAATGCGCGCCGGACGAAAGCTCGCTCCCCTGCCCCGTCTCGAAGTAAAGCAAATTGCTTCCCGCGGAAGTTCCCTGCTTTACAAGCAGCTCCCGCGCCTCAAGCACCGTCTCCGTTGTAAAGCCAAACGCTTTATTCCCTTTCTCGCTGCCCGCAATGGATTGGAAAATCACGTCGCAGGGCGCGCCGCGTTTTACTGCCTCAATCTGTGTGGTAATATGTCCCAAAACGCAAATCTGCGTGGGAATTTCAAACTGATTTTTGATTTCGTCGAGCCGTTTCAGCACCTCGGAAAGGCTCGGCACCGTATCGTTGACCGGGTTGACACCCAACAGTGCGTCACCGCAGCCGTAGCTGAGTCCCTCGAAAAGCGACGCGGTAATTCCGTCCAAATCGTCCGTAGTATGGTTCGGCTGGAGGCGCGTGGCAAGCGTTCCGCGCAGTCCGATCGTCGTGTTACACCGCGCCGGAACCTGCACTTTCGCCGCACCGTACACCAGATCGAGATTTGTCATCAGCTTCGTCACGGCCGCCACCATTTCGGCGGTCAGCCCCTTGGACACCCGCCGCAGGTCGGCCTCCGACGTGCCGCCCGACAGAATCCATTCGCGTAGCTCCGCCACTGTCCACGACTTGATCGAGCCGTAGATCCGCTCGTTGAGACCGTCCTGATTCAGCCGGGTCACGTCGTCGTCCTCGTAGGGCACAACGGGATTTTCGCGCAGCTCGCAAAGACACATCCGCGACAAAACCTCCTTTGCCGCGACGCGCTCAAGCTCAGATTTCGCGGCGACTCCGGCTAAAACGTCGCCCGACTTTTCTTCGTTCGCTTTCGCGAGGACTTCTTTCACATCGGCAAATGTAAAGTATTGCCCGGAAAGCAGGGTTTTGTATGCCACGGAATTCCTCCTTTAAGTTACAACTTATTGAAACACCAGTGTTTTCACAACCACCGGCACCACCATACCGTCCATCAGCGGCCTGCCGATATCGACGTAACCGCCGTCCGTGACCCGGACCGTGTCTATTGAAATCACCGGCCTCCTGCCGTTCAAAACCCACTTCAGCCTGCCGCCTAAGGCTTTCGCCATGTCACGCTCAAAAATCACGATGAGCGGAGCGCCGCGCGGCAAAAGCCCGTCCGCCGCTTCGGCTATCACTTCGGCCAGCCGATTTACCGCAACGTAGGACGGATCAGCGTCACCGCACATGGCGATGGCCGCATTTTCTCCGCCGCTTTGACTGAGGAACCAGCTCAGTTGCTCCCGCAAAGCTGTCGCGCCGCCGCCGAAGCAGGCGCTTTGCTCGTCATCCGTCAGGCGCAGAACCGGCACGTTTTTCACGGGCAGCACACCGTCCGAGTAGTCGATCGTACTGCCCGACACGGACGTCGTATACGTCCCCGCGCCGACCACCGTCGCCCGGATCGTTTCCCTCGCCCGGATCACGCGAAAGTCCGCGAAAATCCGGCTCTCGCGTATGGCCGCAGCAAGCAGGACGCCTATGTCGCCATAGCGAATCGGGTCGGACTCATCGTCATATATCAAGTCGGCCACGCCGCCCGAAAAGCACACCGCGCGGATATCTTTTACTGGATGGAAGTCCCCGCTCCCCGGCGTTCTAACCTCCTGCAAAAGCGCAGACGGCTCGCCGCCCGCAAGCAGTTCATAAAGCAAATCAGCCATTACGCCGCAGATTTTGTCAAGCTGCCGCACCGTCGCTTTCCGCCCCACGGCAATGTCCGCGCCGGCCGCGGCCGCGATTTTCCCCGCGCTTTCGCTGATGTAAGTCACTGTCATATCATCGCGGAGCCGGATGAGCCGCCCGCCGATATCGACGCAGCCCTTGTCCAGCGCTTCGCCGCAATCGAACAGCACGGCATTGGTCGTGCCGCCGCCGACGTCAAGGTTCACGACAGCGCAGCCCTGCTCCTCGGAAAACGCCATCGCGCCGCTCCCTTTCCCCGCGACGATCGCCTCAAGGTCCGGCCCGGCCGTTGACACGACGAACTCGCCCGCGAAATCGGATAGGCTGTACAGCGCCTCCTCCGCGTTTTCCTTGCGGGCCGACTCGCCCGTGATGATCACCGCGCCGGTATCGACGTCCGACGGCTTGAATCCGGCCTTTTCGTACTCGCGCCGCACCAGCTCGCGCACGGCCTCACCGTCAATGAGCGACTGATTTTTCAAGGGCGTCAGCGCGATATCGCTTTGGTAGATCACGCGCTTGTCCACAATAGAGATGTGCGGCACGGCGAAATAACCGGCGGTATTCTCCAGATCAATGCGGCTGAAAACCACCTGGGTTGTGGAGGTGCCGATGTCGATTCCGACGGACAGAATTTGGGGCATGGGCGGACCTCCTTTAAGCGACAAGCGGCAAGTTATAGGTGTTTCTTTAGAGAAAGTATATCATATGTTGATGGGGACCACAAGGTTCTTGACAAAAAGCTTTGTGACATATTATAATTCACGCGAAAGGATGTGGCGTAACATGAGCTTTTACATTCAACACACGGACGGCGTATCGTACAAACTGAAAGCGCCGTTTGATTTTTCGTTTCTCAGCAAATACGGCAAGGTGTTCAAGGTATTTGACGGTCAGGATTCCGGCAACATCTGTTTCGGCGTCGCGGACGGAGAAAAGCGGCATTTCGTCAAATTCGCAGGTGCGCCGACAGCGGAATACACATCCGACATTGAAAGCGCGATAAAACGGCTCAAGGCCGCCGTGCCGGTCTATCAGGATCTGGCTCATCCGCACCTTATACATTTTACAAAGGCCGAGAATATCGGCGGCGGATTCGCCGTTTTATTCGACTGGGTTGATGCCGTGTGCGCACACAGAATGTATCCTCTTGACCATGAAAAATTCAAACAGGTGCCTATGAAATCACGCATTCAAATTTTTGAGGACATACTGGATTTTCATAAGCACGTCGCGGAAAAAGGCTACACGGCTGTTGACTTCTACGACGGCAGCATCATGTGGGACTTTGAGAACGGGCGAACGGTTATCTGTGACATCGACTTTTATACGAAAGCTAACGCTTTCGGCAACGCGGAGCTTTGGGGGCATATGACAAGGACAGCTTCGCCGGAAGAACGAGTGACCGGCATACTTATTGACGAAGTCAGCAATGTGTACAATATGGGCGCGATTGCCTTTGTTCTGTTCACAGGCAGCGACCGTTCAAAAGAAAAGTGGCCGTTGCATATAAAGCTGTATGAAATAGTCAGAAAAGCCGTCAACGATGAACGCGATCAGCGGCAACAGTCGATCGAACAGCTCATTGAGGAATGGAGGGCGGCAAAAATTGATTAGTTTTATTTTTATGGGATGATATAGTATATCATTGCATCAACGAAAATACAAGCGTTTCGGAAAGAATCGTGCCGGAGAAAGACATTACCAACCAAATTAGCAGACTGCCGTGAAGCCAATAAAATTGGTACTTTACAAATACCTCTGCATATGATATAATGATCAAGTGATTTGCGCTGCATTTCGCTACAACGCAAACTGAGCAGGCGATGGGTGGGTATACCCCCCGTGGGGCCGGGCCGCTTCGGCGGCAACAGATGAACTTTCACGCATCTGTGGGACAGTGATTGTTCCGCAGGTGTATTTTTTTACTCTCCTGCGGCAGGCGCAAGGTGCTTTGATCAATTTAATGCAGGAGGATAGATCATATCCATGTCAAACCAAACCCCCGGCGGGCTTACCGCCGAACAAGTCATTGCCCTACAGTCACGGTACGGAAAAAACGAGCTTACCCCGCGAAAGAAAGACAACTTTCTGCTGAAAGTACTGCATATCATGGCGGAACCGATGTTCCTGCTGCTCATGATCGCCGCGGTTATCTATTTCATTTTGGGTGAAATGCGTGACGGCGCGATTATGCTGATCTTCGTCGCGGGTATCATCAGCATCGACGTGATTCAGGAATGGAAAACCGACAAAACGCTCAACGCTTTGAAAGACCTGTCCGCACCCCATATCACGGTGCTGCGGGACGGCGCGGAGATCACCGTCGCCAGCGCCGACCTTGTGCCCGGCGACTGGATGATGATCAGCGAGGGCGCGAAAATCCCGGCGGACGGCGTCATCCTGCGATGCAGCGATCTGCGGGTAGACGAATCCTCTCTCACCGGCGAGGCGGAGGGCGTGTGGAAAACGCCGACCGAGCCGACTGAGCAGGCCGAAACCTCAGCCTCAGACGACTATTGGCGCAGGGATTATTGCTACGCGGGCACTTTGGTCACGCAGGGCACGGCCCTGGTCGAGGTAGAGTACATCGGCACGCAAACGGAATACGGGAAAATCGGCAGGGACGTGGCCGAAGCCAAAGAGGAAAAGTCACCTCTGCAAACGCAGACGGGCAGTCTTGTGAAGCTGTGCGCGGGCATTGCCGCCGTGCTTTTCGCGCTGGTAGGCGTGGCGACCTGGTTTAATATCCCGGACCACGTCTTTGGCGCGCGGCTCATCGAGAGCATACTTTCCGGCACCACTTTAGCCATGGCCATGATTCCCGAAGAATTTCCCGTGATCCTCACGGTGTTCCTTTCCATGGGCGCGTGGCGGCTGGCGAAGAAGAACTCGCTGGTACGCCGTCTGCCCGCCGTAGAGACTTTGGGCGCCGTGACCGTGCTGTGCGTTGACAAAACCGGCACCATCACGCAAAACCGCATGTCCGTACAGGAATGCCGGCCCGTCGTCGGCGGCGAACGCGTGCTGTACGAGGTCATGGGCCTTGCCTGCGAGCCGGAAACCTATGATCCCATGGAAACAGCTATGCTGACCCACTGCGAGGCGATGGGAATCCCCAAAGCGCACCTGTTCGGGGGCGAGCTGCTCAACGAATACGCTTTTACCAATGAACTGAAAATGATGGGGCATGTCTGGCGGCACGACGGTGAGCTTCTGATCGCCGCCAAGGGTTCGCCCGAAAATATTCTGGAGCTTTGCGGCTTAAACGAGGCACTGCTCCAAGACTGTGAAGCACAGACGCTTGGCATGAGTGAACAGGGACTGCGCGTCATCGCGGTGGCGCTGTGCCGTTTGAACGCTGAAGATGAAATCCCCGCCAATTTAACCGACTGCAAGCTGACGCTGTGCGGATTCGTCGGTCTGGCGGACCCTCCCCGGGAGGGCGTGCGGGAGGATATCGCCCTGTGCGCCAAGGCGGGCATCCGGGTCGTGATGATCACCGGCGACAACGGCGTGACCGCCGCAGCTATCGCGCGGCAGATCGGCATGTACGGCACGGGGCGCATTCTCACGGGCGATATGCTTGAGGAGATGGGCGACGAAGAGCTGCGGGAGCAGGTAAAAACCGCGAGCATTTTTTCCCGCGTCATCCCTGCGCACAAGATGCGCATCGTAAAAGCGCTGAAAGAAAACGGCGAAGTCGTAGCCATGACCGGCGACGGCGTGAATGACGCCCCCGCTTTGAAAAACGCCGACATCGGCATCGCCATGGGAAAGCGGGGCAGCGAGGTTTCGCGCGAGGCCGCCGACATGATCCTCATGGACGACGATTTCACCACCATCGTGGATACCGTGCGGGACGGGCGGCGCATCTATGACAATATCCGCAAGGCGGTGGGGTACGTGTTCACCATCCACATTCCGATCGCCCTGGCCTCGCTGCTGGCCCCCATGCTGGGGATCGACCCTGTGGGACTGATGCTGCTGCCTTTACATGTGGTGCTGCTGGAGCTGATCATCGACCCGACCTGCTCCGTGGTGCTTGAGCGCCAGCCCGCCGAACGCGATGTCATGGAGCGCAGGCCCAGGAATCCAAAGGCAAGGCTCATCGGCACGGGCGGACTGCTGAAAAGCGTATTGCAGGGGCTGATGGTGTTCGCCGCGTCCTTTGGGGCGTATTACCTCACGCTGGCCCCCGATTTCTCGAACGCGCCTGCCGCGCGGGCCATGGGCCTGGCCGTTATCATGCTGGCAAACCTTTTTCTCGTGCATACCAACAGCTCCGATACGGACTCCATTCTGGTTTCCCTGCGGTATCTTTCCAAAGACCGGGTCATGTGGGCGGTGAGTCTGTTCACCCTGGCGGGCCTGGCGGCGGTGCTTTATACCCCATTGAGCAAAGCGCTGGCGCTCGCGCCGCTGTCGGCAGCGCAGCTTGGGACCACGGTTCTGCTGGCGGGAGCGTCCGTGCTGTGGATTGAGGCAGTGAAATGGGTGAAAAGGCGGCGCAAGGCGATGAAAAACCAGACGCGATGAAATTAACAGAGATTTGAAAACATTCTATAAGGAGCCGCCTATGCTAAAATTCCATCATATCACCGACACCCATTACTACAACTGCGAAAAGCTCGGCTTTTCCGACGACAAGGATCAGGTCACGCGCAACGAAAGCGGCGCGGTCCTTGACGCGATATTTGACAAGCTTGCCGCCTGCGGGGACACTGACCTCGTGCTGATCTCCGGCGACCTTTGCAACACCGGCGACCGCGCAAACAGCGAGGGCTTCATCCCAAAGCTGCGTGATCTCCAGCGGCGCGGCAAGCGCGTGTTCCTCATCACCGCGTCGCACGACTACTACAAAGCCGACCACGCCGATGACGGGGAGGACGGCCCGCGCGCGGACATGGTCTACCGCGACGAATTGTATGATCTCTACTACGAATTCGGCTTTAACAGGGCTATCGCGCGCTTTGAGCCGGACCCCCTTTCATATGTGGCGCAGCTCGCGCCGGGTTATCGCCTGCTCTGCCTGAACAACGACGACCGCGGCGACAGGACGGCCGCGCTGTGCGGTTGGGCCGTCGAGCAAATCGAAAAGGCGAAGTCGGAGGGGCAGTTCATCTTCGGAATGCACCACTATCCGATTTTGCCGCCGTCTCCCATTTACCCGCTCGTCGCGCCGCGCGACATGATCGACCCTGCAAACGGCGTCCGTGACAGGTTGGCCGACGCAGGACTGCGCTTCATATTCACCGGGCATACCCACATGCAGAACATCACTTATATAGACACGGAGGCGGGGAACCGCCTGTATGAGATAAACACCGGCGCCGCCACAGGCTATGACGCGCCGATACGGTATGTGACCATCGGCGATGAAAGCGTGACAATCAAAACGGAAACAATTGACTCATTCGACTGGGATTTACAGGGCAAAAGCGTGAGCCAATATCTGTCTGACAGCTTTGACCGCCTGCTGAACAGCATATTCGAGGCCGCGAACACCGATGTCGAACAGATGCTTGATATTGTCAACTCGGCATTCCGAGTCAACAAGGCAAAGCTGATGAAGCATAAGCTGATGCTGACCCTGGGCGGCAAATTCCTCTACCGGCTTACCCTGGGCGGCGCGGGCCGGTTGCTTTTGTGCCCGGGCAAGATACATAAGTCCGTGAAAAAGGTGCGCGTAAAGGATCTCCTCATGGAGATCATCCGCAACATATATCAGGGCGACGAGCCGTATTCTGAGGAGACGCCCATGGGTGCGGCGGTTTACGCGCTTGTAGGACGGATTGAGCGGCTGGCGAAACCGGCGCTGAAGAACGTCAGGCTGCCGTTTGAGAGCGTGCAGGGGTTTGTGATGTCGCTGATTTATGACGGCGGGCTGCCGGATAATGAGGCGGTGCTGCCGTTGCACACACATTTGTAAATTTTATGCACTAATATTTAGGGCGTGTTTGAAAAATCCCCGTGTGCGGATTTTTGAGTGATTTTTTCGCCGCACAAGATAAAATTTTGAAGGAATACTCCCGTATTTTAAGAAATTTTAACGCAGTGCGGCGGAAAAAGCGCCAAAAAGACGTGCGCGTGGTTTTTTCAAACACGCCCTAGTGCATTTCAATCATTACACCACATACTTCACTTAAAATAAACATGTAATGCATTTTAGGTGAAGGTGGGTAAACACATTGAAACAAAAGCATATCGGCATTCGCATTGATGAAGAAATACTCAGCAAATTCCATTACGTCGCCAAGTATGACGACCGTTCGGCAAGCGGCCAAATTATGTTTCTGATCAACAAAAATATTCGTGACTTTGAAGAAAAGCATGGAAAAATAGATTTAGCGGATCGCGAAGATTGATTCAATTTTTTCGCGCAAGAAAAATCCACCGGCTGCATCGCGTCGGTGGATTTTTGTTTTATAATCGAATCAGTTTTCAAGCGGTCCGACTATAGCTTTTACTTTCACCCGGCTCCAAGCAAATTTTCCCACCATAGCGTGGCAGGTCAATCAAAAGTGAACGTCCACTGGTATTCGTAATTTCCAGTGCACCGTTTTCAAAAACCCGGTACGAGATTCCATAGTTGTCCAGTGTCACAGTGCCCTCGCGTATCAGCGGATTAACCACAAGATCGCAGTCAAATCCCCGCCGCACCCCAAGATAATGGCAAACGAGCACATATAAAAACACATTCGGATATTCATAATACAGCGACGCGCCGTGCCAGTTGCGCGTTCCGTCTTTTCCCGTATTGTAGTAGACATAGTTCATGTCATAGCGTTCGCCCATGAAATAGCCGTCCTCCTGCGCCTGTGCGGCCACCCGCAGAAGCTGGCGCAGCAGGGAGCCGCCGTCATTTTGGAAAGTCAGGTATTCCGCGTCCCAGCACCAATAACGCCCCGCCGCGCAAAGGTCGTAGGGTCCGCCCGTGCCGATTTCCGACTCGGTGTAGTCCTCGATTTTCGCCGCGACGAAGCTTGGGAACTTACCGAACACATTCTCGTGCCCGGCAATGGTTTCCGCGCAGAGCTTCGCCCGCGATTCATCCGCCAGCCCGAACAGCACGGGCAGCTGGTTTGCCAGCAGGTGAATGTGATCGTGCCTTTCCCCCCGCGCGTCAATCCAGTCGATGTAGCGTCCCTGTCCCGTGTCCCAAAATTGGCCGAGAGCTTCGCCGAGCTTTTGCGCCAAATTGGAATAATATCGCACTTGCTCCTGTCTGCCGAGCAGTCCCTCCAGCCTGGCCATCAATCTGAAGCTGTTGACCGCGAAGCACTGGGCCTGCGCCACCGGCCCGTCCTTGATCACCTGATCCTCGTAGTATACATGGGAGTCCAGCAGCCCGTCCGGGCGGACAAAGCTTTCGATATAAGCGCAGTTACGCTCCAGGGCGTCAATGTTTGTTCGCAGAAAATCAACGTCTTTCGTCAGGCAGTAATAGTTGTACATGCCTTCTGTGAATTCGATGTTGGCCGTAACGCGGAACATCTGAGCCTCGCATTTGTGATCGCGGCTCTTGCGCCAAACGTCGTATTCCCGCCTGCGGCTGGGCTGGACGGAACAGACATTTTTTGATTGCGCCGTCTTGTCCTCCCGCATGATCTTCATTTGCAGCTCCAGCATCCTGCGTATGAGTCCGGCTTCCGCCGCGCCGCCCACGGCAAAACGCCCTTTCATCTGGAACTCATGGTCTACCGCCGGGTAAGTGCCCGCATAGGCCCTTTTGTTCAGGGTCGAAAGCACGTAGCCGCCGCGTACGTCCTGCTTTTTGCGCATAAAGGTTCGCTCGGCGATTTGCGGCAGCAGGTTGTCCCAGTAAAATTGCGCGTAAGTATGTTCAAATACATCGCCGTTTGCCATTTCAAGCCGTATACCGCGCCCGAAAAAATCGCAGGCCGGACGCACCGGATATTCCCGCTTTGTATAGCCGCCGATGAACGTGACCCGCACAGCGCCGCCTGACATCTTCACACGGTACGCGCCGCCCTGTATCTGTAAGGCCGCGCCGTTTTCAGCGTCGGCGGGCAGAATCCAAAGCAGGGTATCGCCGCTGAAATTTTTCGGCTGATAATGGGGCGGAATAATCACGTTGCCCTTGCTCTCGAAGCCGTACAGGAGATATTGACCGGCTTCATTTTTCGGAATCAGAATCATGTTTTGTTCAAAGGTCATGGTAAAGCCCTCTCTTTTTCTTTCGCTATTTTAAACCTTTGTAATGTTACAAGATTTCACTATATTAGGTATTTGCACCCCTCCGGCGCTACGCGCCACCTCCCCTTGCAGGGGAGGCTTAGATGGCGGCTTATACCATGCCTCCCCTATAAGGGGAGGTGGCACGCAGTGCCGGAGGGGTTAAAAATTCAAAGTCAATACAAAAGCCTAAACGAACTCGTTTTCTTTCGCTATTCGGCGGCGTTCGGTCAAATCCGCCTGCACCTTGTCCAGCAGCGGGCCTTCTATTTTGTAGAAGAAATACGGAATGACCGACAGTAGCATACCGATGGCCGGGAATATCGTATAAAAACGGAACAGCGCATCTTTTGTCGCCTGTGAAAACACTACGTTTTCGCCCGAGACAAAGCCCGCACGTGACATCAGCGCACCCGCGATCAGAGGACCCAGGCCGTTGATTCCCTTGTTGAGCATACCGGAAATCATGAAAGTGGTGGCTTCGGCGCGGTCGCCGGTCTGCCATTCCGTGTAGTCAAAGGTGTTGATGTTGCAGATGTTGTTCGCCACGTCGCTCACCCCGCTCGGTATAGAGGAAATCAGGCTGAACAGCACAATGAACGTGATTCCCGCCGCCGTCGAGTAACCCACCGCGCCGCACACGAAGAACATGGCGAACATGCAGGCCGCGTTGAGTATCTTATTAAAAATCACGACCTTGCGCGGGGCGAAGCGCTTGAGGAAAATGGGCGACAGCAGCATGACGAGGAAGGTCGGCGTGCCGGTCAGGGTCCACACCAGGGTCTGCACCGAAAAGTTGCCCACGGCGTCCTTGAAGAAGAAAGGCGCCGAGGCCCAACCCACAGCGGAAATGAAATTCGTCAGATTGGCGGTCCACAGCAAAAGCAGCTGCCGGTTGCGCAGGAAGGTGAGGAAGTTTTGGTACAGGCGCTTATCCTGCTTCGGCGTAAACACCCGCTCTTTCAGGTTCTTGCTGAACAGGGCCGTGATCCCGCCCAGGCTGCACAGCGCCACGGCAAACACCGCGTAAAAGCTGCTTTCACGCAAGAGGGGCGCCCGTGTTTCGCTGCCGCGCACCAGAAAATCAAAGGCGATGGGAATTAGTCCCGGCAGCGCGCCCACCAGCTTGTCGCCCAGGTTGCCGAAAGTCAGGTAATTGCTTCGCTCCTGCAAATCCGCGCTCATCACCGCCTGCATGGATTGGAACGAGATGCTTGTGAAGGTAGAAAAAATCTCCCAGAGAATATTGATGAGCATAAAGTAAATGATCTTCACCCACAGGCCGCCCGGCGGGTTAACGAACATGATAATCGCGCTGACGGTCATCATCGGCACCATGGGAGCCAGCCAGCGCGTGAATTTGCCGCGCTTTTTTGATCCGTATTTTTCGGTGTCGATGATCGTCGCGATGGCCGGGTCGTTGAACAAATCCCAAAAGCGGATGATGGCAATCATCACCCCGGCAATGTTGATGGGGATGCCCGCCGAAGCGTAAAAGGGCATCTGGTAGCCCTCATACATCTTGCCGATTGTGCCGAAGCCAAAGCGCGACACGGCGTAGGAGACGTACTCCCGAAGCTTCATGCTGTCCGCATTTTGCTCGTTTGCCCTGATGTCCGCGATCAAATCTTTCAGCTTATGTTTTTTCTTCTCTTCCTCAGCCATTGCAGTTGCCCCCTCATTTTTATTTAAAGATGCGTCTAAACAGCATCGCGAAGCCCTTGCCCCTTGCCAGCAAGTAAAGTTTCATGAGCTGATACGCATTGCCCCGCGGGCGTTTCGGCTGTGCCGCGGCCGTGGGAACATAAACGAAATCCGTCTCTTCGCCGATATGCAGCGCAAGCCCCGGCTCGGAAAAATCACCTGGGCGGTTCATCTTCGTGCCAACCAAGTCGATCCACTCGCCGTCAAGTATGATTTGATTACCGCTGACCCGTACCTCGCCTGTCACATCGCGGAACTCATCCTCCATCAAATCCTTGGCATAGAGTTTCCTGCCCGCGAGCGATTGGTCAAACGCCAGCGTCAGGGACTTGAAATGCCCGAAAAGCCCAACAACGCCGCTGAGTGCCCCCACGTCCCAGCGGACGTCCGCCCGGGGCGTAAAGAAGCCGCGTTCAGGCGTGACGCGCCCCAGCGCGGCGATGCTCAAGCTCCCGTTCGGGTTGCGGCAGGCGACCAGATACGGCGCGGGATCATCCCCGCGGACAGTCCTCTCCGGCATAGCGGCGCTGCGCGCGACAATTCCCGGCGCGGACTGAACGGCCGCATCCCCCTTGCATAGCTGACCCGCCCAGGTTTCATCCGGCGTAAAGGCCCAGGCGTCCGACAGGCGCTCCCGTGAAATAAGCGCGGTCCCCAAACCGGCGGAAAACGCGGGCGCGTAAACCGTCTGCCAGCGCACCGCCCGTGTAACCTCGTCCAGCTGCCGGCGTGCGGGGCGCGTCGCGGGGAAATGTCTCTCGCCGCCAAACGCCCAGTTCGGGCCGCTGTTGACGGCGTTTTCCCCGATGTCAAAGCGCATCACGCCGAAAGCCAGCCCCAGCGCGGCGCAGAGATACACCTCGTCCTCAGCGTTGATCAGGCCAAGGCAGCCCGGCCGCATTTCGGGCGGGTGTTCCAGCAAGGCCGCGACGCGTGACAGTGTGGTGGGAATCGAGAGGGCAAAGGTCACGTCGTAGGTGCGCAGGACGTCGGAATACGCCAGCCTGTGACGGTGGGCGGCTGTATAGTACGGGCTCTCCCCGCCCTGCCGGTTCCACGGGTCACGCATGACAGCGTGTTCCATCAGCAGCTCCGGGTAGATTTCTTTTTTCAGGCCGGACAATATTTTGCGGTGCCTGTCCGAAATATCGTAGTCGCCCCAATCGACCTTCCAGTAAGCGATTCCGGCGTATTTGCTCCACTCCATACGTGTGCGCCAGAATTCGCGAAAGCTCCTGCCGTTGCCGATCACGTCCTTGCCGTAGGAAATCGTCGGGCTGATCCAGACACCAAGCCCTTTCCAGCCAAGGGCTTTCACCTTTTCGGCAAGCGTTTTCAGCCGCTCGGGCGGTGTATCGCCGTAGCCGGGGAATTTTTCCTCGCTCAGTTGGCAGGAACCGATGTACGGCCTGAACCAAACGTCTTCGGACAGCGTGCCGCCCCGGCTGCTGCCGGCGTCCCAGCCGTCATCCAGCAGAAAGTACAGATCCCTGCGCGCGTGCGGATATGATTTCACGGCAATCCCGTTTTCGCCGAACAGCAGGGCGTCGCAAAGCACGTCGCGGGACTGAAGCCCCGGAATATCGCAGTGGTTCGGCAGCCAGTACATCAGGTGCCAGGTGCAGAAATAATTTGCGCTCTGTTGCATATGTCAGCCCTCTCTCTGTTAACCGAGCTCCTGCGCGGCGGCCCTGCGCTCTTTCAGCTCTTCCAGCACTTGTTCCTGAAAATTCCCCTGGAACTTATAAAACAGCATTGGAATGATCTGCATGACAAACGCAACTGCCGCGGACAGCGTCATTAACATGTAAATCATGTTCAGTACACGGGAATATGTGCCCGCGATGCTCAGGCCGGCCTCCAGCGTGGCCTGCATGGCTTTTGAATCATACCGCACAAGGCCGAGCGTAAACATCGTAAGCGCCGACATCCCCGCCCCGCTGACTTTTCCGATGAGCTTGATGGCGGAAAAGGTGACGCCCTCGCTGCGCTCACCGGTTTTCCACTCGGCATATTCAATGCTGTCGGAAATCATCAAATTGTTCAGCGTCGCAATGATACCCGCGGGGAAATTAGCGAAGAACTTGACGATCATATAGAACCAAATATTCTGGTAGCCAATCAGGAACAGCCCGATATTGATCAGCGCTCCGGCGACGCACATGGCCAAAAACAACTTTTTCTTACTGAAATGCTTGAGCAGAAAGGGCACGCAGAGGATCGACAGCATCCATGACGCGCCGGAGGAAATTTGCAGCAGGGGAAACAGGAACGCGGTGCTTAAGCCCGTATCCGCATAATTCCAGGTACAGAAATACACCAGCGCGTTGCCGACCATATTGGTCGGGCTACTGAGCAGACTGGTCAGCAGCAGGATCATGAGAGGCTGATTTTTCAGCAACGGCTTGAAAGTTTGACTCAGCCGCTTTCCGTGTACGGCGGGCGGCGTGATTTTTTCCTTGAGGAATCGGGAGGAAATCATCATGCACAGGCAGCCGATGCCGATCAGCGTCGTGGCTACGGCGAAATTGCCCATAGGGCTTTTTTCGGAGCCGCCCACCAGCAGCACCAGCGCAAAATACAGTCCTCCCGGCAATATCGTGCCGGTGGAACCCAACGTAGAGCTTACCGAAACGGCCTTATTGCGTTCCTGCTGATCAATGAACAGCAGAGGCTGCAGGCCCTGCAACGGAATTTCCACGGCGGTGAACACAGCGTCAAACAAGACGTAAAAAATACCGGCCAAAATTGTCTTTGTCAACGGCGACAGACTGACGATTGGCAGGAACATGAAAACGCTGATGAAAAACAGCGGTATGGGCGCGTAACGCAGATAAGGGACGCATTTGCCCCATTTCGTATGGGTTCTGTCCACGAGAATGCCCATCACCGGGTCATTGACCGCGTCCCAGATTCTCGCCACTAAAAAGATGGCGCCCACCGCCGCCGTGGACAAAAACAGTACCTCCGTATAAAAAAACGACAGCGCCGACCCCAGCAGCGCGCTGACCATGCTTGAGCCAAAAATCGCGAAGCTGTAGGCAAGCACCTCAGACCCGCCGATGAGACCCATTGCTTTCTCTTTCAATTTGAACATGCGCTTCCTCCTCTTTTTTTAGTTTTTTTGAATGAATTGATTCTATCACATCTTTACGCAAATTGCAACAGATATGGCGTTCAGGGTTCAACTATCTACGTTAATAATCCCACCGCCAGCTGCGCTTGTGGCTGCCGGCGGCGGGGTTTTAGTTTTTGCCGAGAATATTAGTCAAACATAATGATCCGGCGGGGAGGTGCCGTACCCCGGCGGCACGAAAGAAGCCCACCCGGTGGAGGGTGGGCGAATTGATCATGTGCGCTAACGTTAATCTTCCAAAACCTGACCGTCCGTGGAAATCGTAACCACCTGCCAGGGGATCATCTTGCCGCTGTTTCGCAGCGCGGTTTTTACGGCGTTTTCGATCCCGCCGCAGCACGGCACCTCCATGCGGACAACTGTCACGGACTTGATGTTGTTTCCGCCGAGAATGGCCGTCAGCTTTTCGCTGTAGTCGCCCTCGTCGAGCTTTGGGCAGCCGATAAGGGTAATTTTGTTTTTCATGTAATCGGCATGGAAATTCCCGTAAGAATAGGCGGCGCAGTCGGCGGCCACCAGCAGGCTGGCGTTTTCATAGTACGGCGCGTTAATCGGCATGAGCTTGATTTGCACCGGCCATTGCCGCAGGCAGGAAGCGGAAGCGGGAGCCGGGGCGCAGTCGGCAGGGACGGCGGGGACTTCCTCTCGGTCAATCGCACGGGCATGGGTACCGGGGCAGCCGCAGGGCAGGGGTTCCGTTTGCGCCATATTGCGCTTCACCTCCGCTTCGTTGTATGCCAGGGCCTCGCGCTCCTCAAAGGTGATGGCCCCGGTAGGGCAAACCGGCAGGCAGTCGCCCAGACCGTCACAGTAGTCGTCGCGCAGCAGCGCCGCTTTGCCGTCCACCATGCCGATAGCCCCCTCGCGGCAGGCGGCGGCGCACAGGCCGCAGCCGTTGCACTTTTCCTGGTCGATTTTGATGATTTTTCTGAGCATAGCGAAAACCTCCTCTTGATTTTATGGTTCGATTATACTATACTTAAAGCAGAAAATATGTGGTTATAACCACGAAATCAAGAGGGTGGCGTTGTTTTGACAGAATTATTTTATGGTATTGATAAGACTTCGCTGGATTCCATGCTGCACTGCATCGGAGCGAAAACAGAACGGGTACAAAAGGGTGAAATCATCCTGCTGGCAGGCGGCAGGCCCGAATATATCGGCGTCGTGCTCGCCGGACAGCTGCACATCCTGCGCGAGGATTACGGCGGCAGCCGCTCTCTGATTGCCGCCATTACGCCGGGTAAAATCTTCGCCGAGGCGCTGTGCTGCGCCGGTGTAGCTGAAAGCCCCGTCACGGTGATAGCGCATACGGATGCAACCGTCCTGTTGCTGCCTTTCCGGCGTATCCCCAGCGTTTGCCCCAACGCCTGTGCCCACCACGCGAAGCTCATTGAAAATATGCTGCGGCTGACGGCGGAAAAAAATCTCCTGCTGCAAAGCCGCATGGAGATCATCAGCCTGAAATCCGTCCGGGCAGAGGTGCTGCGTTACCTTGAATCTTTTGTGCCGGAGCAGGGACGGAGCATTATCGTCCCGTTCAATCGCGAGGAAATGGCAGATTACCTCTGCGTAGAGCGCAGCGCGCTTTCGCATGAGCTGGCATGGATGAAACGGGACGGGCTGATTGAATACAGGAAGAATTGCTTTGTTTTGAAGGGGGATTAGCAGTTCCGATTAATCTTCACAGGTTCAACTGGCGGTGATGTAAAAATCGGTCTGTCTATACGCTCAATCTTGAATATAACCGCACGGTGACGTGGGAGGTCTGGCAAAGTGATTGTATATTCAGAAATACTATTTTGGGCAAGCCACAATATGTGTGTCAAATCCTGTCGGTCTGACACAAGTCCATAACGATTTTTTACAGAACCTCCTTGGGAATTGTAGGTAATCATACAAACTTTTTTTGACCCCTTGACTGGTGAACAAACTTCACATATAATGATACTCACAAATTTAATTGATAAGGAGTTGCACCATGGGAACACAAAAAATCAGCTTTCAAATTACATCACGGAAAGTGGCAAACGACAACGGCGAAGTATACGTCGGGTACGGGTTCAGGGTATTTGACGAAAATACGGACGAGGAACTTTTTTCAGCGGATGATCTCTCCCGCGAGGAGAGCAGCGTCATGGAACTTATCGAACTGATACGGCAAAATGACGTCTGTCCGTGCCACTTCATGGATGTTGTGGAGGATTTTTTGACACTACTCTGCAATTAGAAACATAGAAAAAGTCAAACAAAAAACTTTGATATATGGATTTTTGCGCAGACTTTTTCGTATATGCTTCTTATTGCAGCGTAGTGTTACGGTACTGCCGTTTCCTGTATATCAATATCAACATAAAAACCGTAAACAAAACAGCGATCCAAAGACCCGGCTCGCTCATTGACGCAGCGGCCGCGCCGTCGCCCCCCGCCTTCCAAAAACTCTTTGTTCCGGCGTATCAGCTCGTCCTCCTGCTCCTTTGTTTCAAGTACGATAAACGCGGTGTTTTTCGCCAATACCCGCTGCCGGAAGCTATCCTTGACCACTTCGATCTTCTCCGCGTTTGTGCCGGCTTTCCCGATTTTTGAGTTCAGCAGCAGGGCGTTCACATACGGATCGCTTCCGTACGTAATGTCCGAAAAGCCGAGTGTGTTTTGGTACGAAACCTCGCTTTGGGCATTGTCCCTAAAGTAAAAACCGCAGTAAGCGAGCGTCCTGGTAAGCGACGGCTTTTCCGTTTTTTCGCCTTTTGCGTTATCCAGGAAACGGAACGGCGTCAACAGGCCTTTGGACTCAATCAAATAATAGTACTCGCTTTCGGGAAAATCGCGCGTGAATTGCCGGTTATCAGTGATATTGGCTCTGTAAATATTGTCCGAGACGATCATGACCACGGGATAAAAGCCGGGATACCGCTGTACATCTTGATAGATTATGCTCACGGCCAGTGACAGGTTGAAGCCGCCCTCGCCGTATTTCAGCTTCAAATTCTTCAGGTCGGTTTTCTTCACGTGATAATCCGTGAGGTAGACGTCAGCGTTTTCGATCTGATTGCTTTGCGCATATTGGCTGATCCGCGCGTGGATATCTTCAAGCGTAATATTGGGAGAATCAGGAGCAACGCCCATCATTCTTCTAAGCCATTCGTCCGAATCCCGGTACGGCTTGCTGACGTCGGCAATAAAATAATATTTCGGCATTCTTTCGTCCGCTTCCGCCAGCTTGGCTTTGTATGAGGACGGCATGAAGCAGACGTCGCCCGCTATAACGGGTTCGGCCAGTTCATCCCCTCTTAGCTCGACGGTGTTGCCGCTGATGCTGATGCTCTCGCTTTGCTTATGCGTCACCATAAAGCCGGCGGCGCGTGTCTCCCCCACGCTGAACGGGAACACCTTGAGCACGACCGTGTTCCCATACTCATAGCAGATGATCCCCGGGTCGCGTTTGCGGGATACGATGCTGTTATAGAGCGTCTGCGCCGAATTCTTTTCGGAAATGATGCCGTATTTTCTTACCCCGAACACATCCAGATAATAGTCGGTAATAAATACGCCGTCCGGCAGCGCAAATCTCACCTCGTACTCCCGGTTATCCGATCGAGATACGTTTTCCATCTGTAAATGTATCCATGTTTTGTAAAGGCCTGTCGATTGATCAAAGCTCGTTTCAGCTTCAACCGCGCTCAATTTTACATCCGACTTTTCCTCCGCAGCATTGGCCTGCGGCTCTCCCCCTGAGGTGTTGAACTGCGGCTCTTGCTTCATGGCATCGTATTGCTGCTTCCAAACGCTATGCGGCAAGTCTCCCGGGAAAAACATCTTTGCCATATCGGCGTAGGAATCCCCAAAATCTTTACCGCCCAGGACAAATTCGCTGTAAACCTCAGACAGCAAGGGCGTACCGCCGTCTCCAAACAAAGAACCGCCGCGATCCGTCCACCGAGCCTGGCCGCTGTGCGCCAGCGTCATCCTCAGCATCGAAACGTTGACAGGCGGATACTCCGGCTCATTTTCGTTCAAATAGCGCAGCGCGTTGTTCACATTCACCTTTTGGACATAGCAGCTTCCCGCGAAGCCGACGCACAAAAACAGCATCCCGCTGACAAAAACAGCCGCGGCCCTGCCCGTTGTGAAGTGCCGGCTCAGGTACTTGAAGTCACCGAAAAGCTGAAACATCTCGACGACAAGCAGGATAATCGGAACCAGCACCAGCGTGGTGACCAGAAAATAAAACGACGCGAGCATCAGGGGCGTAAATTTGAGCAAAACCACCGCGAAATAGAAGACGAAAAGAAAGCCCATCGATTTGAAAAAGAGCGCAGCCAGCGTCAGCCACTTATTTTTTCTGGGGATGAGCATCGCGGCGCCGTTGACGACGGTCAGGATATAAAACCATTTGCCGGAAAAATCGCCGATCATATCGTTAAAAACTGTTCTGTTGAGTATCAGGCAGGCAACGGGAAGAATCAGCGCGATAAGCGCGACGAAGATAGTATACCCCGACAGGGATTTCTTGACAGGATTCGCGTTTGATGCGGACGCAACGTCTGTCGGAGTGTCCGCTTCGCCGCCGGTCCGCTCCGCGTCAAGCCGCGCGGACCGCTTTACCCTGTAATGATATACGATGCTCGCCGCCAGGCAAATAAATACGAAGAACAGCGCGAACAGGACGAGGATGATCAAATCGGCGGCAAGGCCGGTGAAGCCGTCACTCCGGCCGTATGGGCTGGGTCCGGCAAAGATCACCAAAGGAATAAAGCCGGCGACCGTAAGCGGCAAGCAAATGCAAATGATGATCATGTTGCGGACATTCCTGAGCGGCGCCCCGTTACTTTGAAGCACGGACACACAGACATAGATCAGCGGGATCAGGCTGAGCGCCGCGTAAATCGTTTCCGGCGAAAGCGCGGACTCAAAGCTGAACTGCCTGAGTAAAAACGGGTCGGCGGCGCTCATCACCGCGAGGAAGCCGATGAATCGGACGGCATTCGCGTATTTGCGGCGAAGCGGGTCGCTGATGCCTATGACAGCGTCGGCGGCGATATAGAGGTTGAGAGCCGCCTGAACGCTGAATATGATCACAAGCGGCAAGGCCGGGACGATTCCGATACTGCGGTATGTATACGTCAAAAACACGCCCAAAAGCACCTGCGGCAGGGTGATGAACAAGAGCGAAGCGCGCGAATTGAACAACTTGGACTCCAAAAAAATGCCTCCTTAAAATATATTTAGCATCCTATGGAAAGTGTATCATGATTTTTATTGTTTGTCAACAAAAATTATTCGTTGTTTAATAACTGAAAAAAATTCTACGTATAAAAACAAACACGCCCTGATACCAATAATATTATCAACGCAAAAAGAGCCACCCAAGCGGGCGGCGGCGCAGATTATCAAAGAACCCCCTATGACACCAAGAAAAAGCTCGCAAAAGCGGGCTTTTTATGGTATAATGGATAGGGGTGAAAAAGATGCTTGAGAAGAAAGAAAGCAAGCGCGGCGAGGTCAAGATTGTA
>WRED01000015.1 GCA_009779495.1 Oscillospiraceae bacterium
ACAAGTTGGCTACCACAGAAACTAAGCCGTATCATGAGTTCGCCCACTTATGTTCAAAGCAATGCGGACATTTATGAACACTACAAAGCAAAAGGAGTGAACATGATTTCACCTGTTGAGGATATACTTCATCCTGAAGTTCTTTGTTGATTGTGATTTTTGGCATTACTCAATACCTCCCATTCCTTGATCTATTTGCTCGTCATCGTCATAACGAAAGTTAAACTCCGAATCTTCACCCTGAAACCAGCCGAAGGCTATTTGCATATCGTATTCGGGGTTTTCTAAATCATCGGCGAGCTTGTATATCCGGTCGATGTCCTCCTGATTGGCGTCACGAGGCGCACCGCTTCCTATGGAAAAAGGAGTGACGGTGGCGGTGATTGTTTTGCAATCGGTTCCCGGATCACCTTCATGGATATCCACTAACTCTATATAGTCCTCATATTCTTCGATGTCAGCGTAGCTTTCGGGAATGCCGGGGACATAGAAGAAGTTTGACTCCGCGCCGTTTTCCGCGTGGAGTTGGACGCGGGAGAAGATGATCCCCTGCGTCGGTACTCTTTTTTCTGTCTGTTCTCCGGCAGGCTTGCCCTTGATACGGTTGAGTATCTGACCGGCCATGATATATTCCGGGTCGTTTGTTTCGAGGGCTTCCCGGAAATGCGTCAGGCAGAATGTCATGATGTCTTTTTCTTCGAGATTCAGGTGGATGGTCGCGCCCTCCGGCGCGGGAGAACCGCCGACCATGACATACCGGGCATGGACGCCGTCCGCATGGAATGCTTTGGTAACAGCGGACGCGATCAGGTTCATCCTGTCGAGGTCATTGCCGCTTTCGCCCAGCGTCTTGCCGGTGGCGAAATGTTCCCATTTGCGTTCGCCGTTTTCCTGATATTCCAGCGTGATATCCAAATAGATGCCCTCGCTGCCGCCATAGTCCACCTGATTGGTCAAGTATCCGTCTGACGGGAACTCTCTGCCTTTTCCCCAGCGGCGGTCATCGAACAGGAAGTAATCCTCCGGCAGATAGCCGATAGAGGTCAGGTGCGCTTCTAAATCGTTAAAGACCGCCTGTGCCGTGCGTTGACCGTCATATACCTTCTTGTCGGGGTTATCGGGGGACGGTTTTTGTTTATCTGTTCTGATCATGTTTGCAGTCCTCCCATCCCTTCGTCCAAAGATTCCGCTTGTTCTTCCGCGATCTCATCCGGCGTCAGCTTTCGGAAGCTGTCCTCGTCAGGCAGGAGAAAGAGGGAGCGTCCGTTGTCCCATTTCATAAACAGGGCAGGCTGATCGTCCATTCCGGTCACGGTTCCGCGAAGGCCGGAAGGCATATCGCGCTCATCGTTGCAGAGCGAATTCAGTTCTATGCGTGTTCCAACCGGATATTTTTGTTCCAATAATCTTTTCTTTTCCTGCAGGGCATCTCCTGATAAAAATTTCATGATTGACATTGTCCTTTCCATAAAAATAGCCCGCAGGGTTAACCTACGGACGGTGGTGCTGATATTCTATTCGATTCCGCTCATACCGGGCTGTTCGTCTGCGCCGCGCATATTTTCAATCAGGTCTATCACTTCGTCAAACTCTTTATCGCTGATGTTTGACGCAATGTGCGCGTGTATTTCGGCGACGGGATTGTCGAGGGAGGCAAGGTGATCCGCCGCGTTACTTGACAGTGAACCCATGCTATCTTCGAGGAAGTCCACAATTTCCGCAAGCTCTGCGCGGTTTACCGCGTCTGGCGGGGTTGCGTCATATTCGGCGCGAAACCGCAGGGCGAGGATTTTATCGTACACATAGGCGTAACTGCCTTTGGCGAAATCCGCGCCGGTGACCATGATCGCGGACGGGTCTTTTTCACGGATAGCCCTTACTCCGTTCCCACCGTCAAAGTGTGCCGTAAATGCAGAAGCCCATCCGTTGTTTTCCCGCCATATCATAATCGGGTGGTTGGAACCGCAATTTACTTCATCCATTAATTTTTCGACCAATGCGCTGAATTCTTTTTTCTGTCTTTCCTTATCACTTGTTCCGCGTCCGTTGCCTTTCAGGTTGAACAGCTCGTCGATGTCATAATCAAAACTGAATTGACTCTCGCCGATCTTATTCCAGCCGGTGATGGTGTCGATGTCCACATCGGCGATGGCGTTATAGACTCGCTCGATATCCGCTTGGGTTGCCGGTACGCATTCGCCGTCACCTTCGGAAAAGATTGTGATATACGCGGTGATCTCTTTGGTGTCGGTGGTGGATATCTGATTCACAAAATCCTCGAAATCCTCGTTATCCTCGAAGGCGTCGTTAGCTTCCGGGACGCCGCCCATAAAAAACTCACATTCCTCGCCGGTGTCCGTCCACAGCTTGACGCGGGAGAACACGATGGCAGAAATGTCTTGCGGCGGTTTTAATTCCCGGCCAAACCTGTTTTTATATTCCGCTTCATCCAGCAGGAAGTATTGATCGTCATTTTGATAATAATTAATATACAGCCTGCCGTTAAGCGTTTCTATGGGATAACGCGCAAGGTCGTTGCCGATGCCGGTTTGGTTTTGACGGAATATCCAGGAAGCGATATCATCCTGTTCGTTCTCGGTCAGCGGCTCTGTCAAATCGACGGCAATGCGTCCGTATATGACGCCCGCTATGTTTTCCGCGCCCCACTTTGCTGAGATCAGCTTTTCCGTCGCGCTGATCCCGTATCTGCAGTCATCCTCTGTGAAAAAATCAGCCATATCGGTTATTCCATAAGTCAGGAGCGTATGCCCCAGCTCCGACAGGAGGTGGTGTTCCTGCCCGGCGAGCAGGGCGTTGTCCGCGTTTATGACCTCGCCGCTTTCGGGATCGTCCTTGAGAACCGTGAGGGGACAATAAAAATTCACACGAATGGGTTCCGCGGGAGCCATGGTTGCTTTGATGGCGTCCAGCAAATCCTTTTCGTTGTTTATTTTTCCGTCCGCCATGTTGTGCGTCAGGCCGATCTGCCGTTCAATGGGCAAGCGGTAGAAGAGATCGCAGACGGTATTGACGGTGGACAGCTTGGCCTCCTCCGCAAACAAAAGCTGCAGATGATTATCAATAGCGGTATCGGCGATCAGTTTCACCTGCACCTGTTCGGGATCATCTTCATCGTCGTTCAGGTAAAGGCCGGCATACGGTTTCAAAGCGCCGACCGCCAGAAGGTAATTTTCGACTTCTAACGAATTATGCGGCATATTAAAAAACGCCGTCTTGTCATCGTGACTGAGTAACGCTTTCAGCATGGCTTGTTTTGCTCCTTTGTAAAATAGTAAAAGCCCGTCGATTTTATTTTTCGACAGGCTTTATGTGGGTTCGATTCTTTTTTGACGGTTTCTCATTTGTATGAAACGCGGGGTGTATAAAAAAGCGGAAGCCGCCTGTTTCCGAAAGGATGAAAGAAAAACAGGCGGTTTTCCGCAGTTATGTCGTTTTGGGGATCACGGAAGTTCGATTCTCACCTCAAAGGGAAAACGCCTAAAATGCATTTTCATTTTTTTGAGTTAAGATTTTGACCATTGAGCAGCAAAAAACCCGCTTGTTATGCGGGTTTTCTGCGGGTGCATCTTTTTCATAGCACCCTTCTGGCGGAAGCGGAGAGATTCGAACTCTCGTGCCCTTTCGGACAACCGCATTTCGAGTGCGGCTCGTTATGACCACTTCGATACGCTTCCATATTAAATTGGGGATGTGGAGAGCCGATTTCGAATCAAAATAATTTGATTTCGAGTCAGCCCCGTTATGACCACTACGATACCTCTCCACATCGAAAAATATTCTATCAAAAATTCGTCCGCTTGTCAACCCCCTCCTACATGCTTTTCGGCACCGTAATTTTAAGCATAGTAAGAATATTTCGTATCACATCCCGCACACAAGCGCACAAATACATACGCGCCTGCATAAGCCCCTCGTCCCCGCACTTGACCCTGTGGGCGTTGTAAAATTTGTGAAAAAGCGCCGCCAGCTCCAGCGTATACCTCGTGATCCTCGCCGGGTCGTACTTTTTTGCCGCCGAAACGATCTCGTCCGTCAGCGCGGACAGGTGGCGTATCAGCTCGCGCTCCTCCGGCTCCCTCAAAAGCATAAGCTCGCCGGTTGTGCAGTCCCGCTGTTCGACGCTTTCCTCGCCGAGCTTTTTGAAAATACTGCATATCCGCGCGTGAGCATACTGGCAGTAGTAAACCGGGTTTTGGGCGCTTTGCTCCACGGCAAGGCCCAAGTCAAACTCCATCTGAGTCGCCGGCTCGCGCATGTTGAACAGAAAGCGCACCGCGTCGATGGGTATCTCCTCGAGCAGGTCGGTGAGCGTGATGGACTTACCGGTACGCTTCGACATGCGCACCGTTTCCCCGTCGCGCACAAGGTTCACAAGCTGCATGAGTATCACGTCCAGCCGCTCCGAGCCGTTGAGTCCTATGGCGTCCAGAGCGCCTTTCATCCGCGCCACATGCCCGTGGTGGTCCGCTCCCCAGACGTCGATGGCCTTGTAAAAGCCGCGCTTTTCCAGCTTGTTGCGGTGGTACGCGATATCCGCCGCGAAGTAGGTGTACAAGCCGTTTGAGCGTATCAGCACCTCGTCCTTTTCGCAGCCGTGCTCCGTCGCTTTGTACCAGAGCGCGCCGTCTTTTTCATAGGTCAGGCCGCGCTGTTTGAGTATCCCGACCGTCTCCGCGACCTCGCCGCTTTCGTAAAGCTCGCTCTCAAAGAACCAACGGTCGTATTCTATGCGGTACTTCGCCGCGTTCGCCCGCATTTGCGTGATGTTTTTCGGCAGCGCGAACTTAACGAGCGCGCGCCGCCTCTCGTCCTCGGAAACGCTCAGAAGCCTGTCCCCGTACTCGCCGGCGAATGCTCTCGCGTGCTCCGTGATGTCGTCTCCGTGGTAGCTGTCCTCGGGCAAGGGGACGGCTTTTTCCCCTTTGTAAATCTGCTGATACCGTATGTCCAGCGACAGCGCGAATTTCTCGATCTGGTTGCCCGCGTCGTTCACGTAAAACTCGCGCGACACGTCGTATCCCGCGAACGCCATGACCGCCGCCAGGCAGTCCCCCAGAGCACCGCCCCTGGCGTTGCCCATGTGCATGGGACCCGTCGGGTTGGCGGAGATGAATTCCACGTTGATTTTTTTGCTCTGCCCGTAGTCCGATCGGCCGTAATCCGCGCCTTTTTCGCGGATATCCAAAAGCACTGCGGCGTAGTAGCTTTCGCTTAACCAAAAGTTCAAAAAGCCCGCCCCGGCAACCTCGCAGCGATCAAAAAACGTGCCGGTCAGGTCCAGATTTTTCACGATTTCCTCTGCGATAACGCGGGGCGCTTTCCTGAAATCCCTCGCCCACGCCATAGCCGCGTTCGACGAAAAATCGCCGTTTTGACGGCCGGCGGGCACCTCCACGTTGAAATCTCCCGTGGGGCTTAAAGGCAGCGCGCCGTCGGCCATCGCGCGTCCGGCCGCGTCCAGTATGGCGCTTCTGATCTCATCCCGCGCCTGTTTAACTAAGAGGGACATTCTTATAACCATTCCTTTCTGGGGAATTGTGCGGTTTTGCGAAGCAAAATTTCGGCCTGCCTTACGGCCGAAAAGCACAAAACCAAAGTTTGAAAAATCTTATTTTTCAAATCTTTTCTCCTCCTTGCCTGTTTCCTTGAACGAAATATCCAGCTCGTTCATCATCGCGTTTGCCGAATCCACGTCAACGGTATACCGGAATCGCAGGCGCCCGCTCTGGCCGTCCACGTCGGAGTCAATGGTATTGGCGCAGACGCCCAGCATAAAATCACCGTACGGCGTTTCGTAGTGGCAGCTGTGACGCTTGTGTTTTTCCATGATCATCTCGGTGGTGAACGGCCCTCTGCGCGTCATGACGACGCGCTCCTGCCCCTCGACAATGAGGGTCGTCTCGCAGGCTTCAAGCTCCTGATTGCGCTCGGTGTACGTGAGCGAGTAATTCTCCCTGTCGCCGGCAAATTGGCCCACCGTGATCAGCTCCGAGCCTTCCCTGCGCCCGCGTGTGTCATGTATATCAATGATCTTGATGATGATGTCCTTTTTCATTTATTCACCGTTCCTGTTCTTTACTTTCACTTTATTTATTCAGATCGTTCCAACGCAAGCTCTATAATCCTGTCAACAAGCTCCGAATACGCCACGCCCGCCGCCGCGAACATCTTTGAATACATGCTGATGGACGTGAATCCCGGGATCGTGTTGATCTCGTTGAACAGAAGCTCCCCGTCGCTTTTCCGCATGAACATATCGACCCGGGACAGCCCCGCGCACCCCATCGTCCGATACACCCTGCGCGCCATCTCCAGCGCTTCTTTGAACTTTTCGGGAGATATCCTTGCCGGGATATACAGCTCGCTCTCACCGGCCAGATACTTCGCCTCATAGTCGTAAAACTCGTTGCAGGGCTTCACCTCGCCGACCATCGGGGCCAGAATCTCATCGTTGCCTAAAACGGCGCATTCCAGCTCTATGCCGTCGATGCCCTCCTCCAGCACAAGCTTGCGGTCATGGGCGAAAGCCGCTGAGAGCGCCGGCTCCAACTCCTCCGCGCTTTTGACCTTTGAAACCCCCACGGACGAGCCGGCGTTGGCGGGCTTTACAAACAGCGGAAAGCCCAGCTCCCCGGCGCTCCCGCTCCTGAAGCCGGCGGGGTCCTTGTCGTATTCGTACTTCGTGACCGCGAGCCACTTCGCCTGCGCGATCCCCGCGAAGTCAGCCATCGCGTTGGCCGCCGCCTTGTCCATGCAAAGCGCGGACGACAGCGCGTCGCACCCCGCGCAGGGTATCCCGGCGAACTGGAACAGCCCCTGTATCGTGCCGTCCTCGCCGTTTTTGCCGTGCAGCACGGGGAACGCGACGTCTATGCGGATATTTTCCGCCGCGCCGTCTTTTTGTACCGTGACGCCGTGGACGCTACGGTCAGCCGATATCGTGGCCGGGAAGAGATTAGCGGCGGCGCCGACCCACTCGTTATTTTCAATTTTTCCGCAATCGCCCGTATACAGATAGCACTTGCCATCCCTGGTAACGCCGAGCAATACGATTTCATATTTGTCTTTCGGAACATTCTGAATGACCGACGAGGCCGACAGCAGGGAAATCTCGTACTCGGAGGAAACGCCGCCGAAAACGATCAGGAGCTTTTTTTTCATGATAGACTCAACCTTTCGCAAGAGGTTTTTTAAGTTGTTTGACTCTTATTGATTTTTTAGTTTACCACATGTTTAGAACCACGTCAAGGTTTCCTATACTATATTGTGTAAAAACTTTTTATATTTCTGTGTGCGAATGAAAAATCAGCCGAAATGTGCTATAATAATATGAATTTCAGTTATCGGAGGAAAACATGTATGCTCACTGTCCAGGCCGCTGTTTCAGGCATCGCAAAGGGGCTTGACACGCACCTGAAAACCCTCGGCTTCACCCCCTATGTCCCGCCCGATCTCGACAAAAAATCTTTCCCGCTTGTTTCCGACCGTGACCGGCATTTTGTCACTTTCAGCGGCAAAAACGGCTCACTGCGGATCGAGTACTGCAGTGACACCGTGGGTCTGCTCTATGCTGACGCGTCAGCCGAAAACGCGGCCGACAGCGAGTACACGCGCCTTTCGCT
This sequence comes from Oscillospiraceae bacterium, assembly GCA_009779495.1. Taxonomy (GTDB): domain Bacteria; phylum Bacillota; class Clostridia; order Oscillospirales; family Acutalibacteraceae; genus UBA1425. Next base: position 7,644 of record WRED01000015.1, read on the forward strand.
GTCGCTTTTGGAGCTTGACGGGGCCGCGGAGCGCGACCTGAACTATGTCGTTGAGGATTTTGCGGAGACGCTCGCGTCAAAGTTCCAAAACGGACAGAAGCCGAAGCAGCAAAAGAAAATCCCGGCGGCCGTATCGAAAACGGCGGTAAAGCACGGCGCGTATTATGACGCCGCTTCTTTCGGAAGCCGCTTCACCGCGGTTTACCCTGAGCTGCGCGAGCCGTATAAGCAGAACATCGAGGAATACGGCGAATTTCTGCCCGAGGAATTTTTCAAGCTTTACGGGACGCCTGCCGTCGCCGCCACGGTAAAGGAAAACAACCCGCTGAAAATGAAGAAGCTGTTCAATCTGCTCAACGAAATATATGACAACGGCGTCAACGATGTGCAAAGCCTGATCGCCGTCTCGATTTTAGGCAGCATGTACCAAGACGAAACGCTTTTGGCCAATTGCGTCGATTACATGGACGGCGACCTGTGCGTAACCGTCATCCGCGTAAGCAAGTATTTAGGTTCAAACGGCGCGAAAGGCGCCAGGATGCGCCTTGAGAATCCCCCGCGCTACAAGCCCAAGAAAGACAAGAAAACGGGCGGGTTGCTTTCCCAGCTCATGGGTGGCGGCGGCGCTTCGCCATTCGGATGAGGAATTAGGAATTATCTACCATCTAGATTTGGAGGTTCTTCCCTTTGAACAACACGGATCATATAGAAAACATCGTCCCCGAAATCGAAACCATGGACACCTCCGTCACCGAAAAGTACGACGCGAGCCAGATTCAGGTTCTCGAGGGGCTTGAGGCTGTGCGCAAGCGCCCGGGCATGTATATAGGCTCGACGGGGCCGCGCGGGCTTCACCATCTGGTCTACGAGATCGTCGATAATTCCATCGACGAGGCGCTGGCCGGCTTTTGCACGAATATAGACGTGTCCGTCCTCCCCGGCGATATCGTCAGAGTCCGGGACAACGGGCGCGGCATCCCCGTGGGCATAAACGAGCAGGTGGGCCTGCCGTCCGTCACCGTCGTGCTGACCATGCTCCACGCCGGCGGCAAGTTCGGCGGCAGCGGCTACAAGGTCTCGGGCGGACTTCACGGCGTGGGTTCCTCTGTCGTAAACGCGCTGTCGGAGTGGATGGAGGTCGAGGTGTCCCAGGACGGCAGCATTTACCGCCAGCGTTTCGAGCGCGGTGACGCAGTCACGGAGCTGGATATCGTCGGCAAAACGGACGATTCCGGCACCCTCATCACCTTTAAGCCCGACGCCGAAATTTTCACCGAAACCACGGCCTTTGAGTTTGATATACTTGAGCGACGCCTGCGTGAGTCCGCCTTTTTGAACGCCGGGCTGCGCATCACGTTAACCGACCTGCGTGACGGGGAAAACGCCGTATTCAAGGAATACTGCTACGAGGGCGGGCTGTCGAGCTTCGTAGAGTATCTCAACCAAAGCCGCGCGCTCACCCCGCTTCACGAAAATCCCATCCATTTCAGCGCGGTCCGCGACGACCGCGAGGCCGAAATCGCGATGATGTACAACGACGGCTACAACGAGATCATCCTCTCCTACGCCAACAACGTCAACACCGCCGACGGCGGGACCCATGAAACGGGCTTCAAGCTGGCGCTGACAAGGGTATTCAATGACTACGGGCGCAAGTACAATATCTTAAAGGAAGCCGACAAAAACCTCTCCGGCGACGATGTCCGCGAGGGTCTGACGGCCGTCATCAGCGTCAAGCTCACGGAGGCGGAGTTCGAGGGGCAGACCAAGGGCAAGCTCGGCAACACGGATATCACGCAGCTTGTGTCCGCCACGGTGTACGACAAGCTGACGACATACTTCGAGGAAAACCCCGGCGTCGCCAGAGCCATCTTTTCCAAGGCGCTTGACGCCGCCCGCGCCCGTGAGGCCGCCCGCAAGGCGCGCGACCTGGCGAGGCGCAAAGGCGCGCTGGAAAGCAACTCCCTCCCCGGCAAGCTGGCCGACTGCACGGAGAAAAGCGCGGAGCTGACGGAGCTTTACATCGTCGAGGGGGACTCGGCCGGCGGCTCGGCCAAGGACGGGCGGGACAGGCAGTATCAGGCCATCCTGCCGCTGTGGGGCAAGATGCTCAACGTGGAAAAGGCGCGGCTCGACAAGGTCATCGGCAACGAAAAGCTGTCGCCGGTGGTGACGGCCTTGGGCACGGGCATAGACGAGGACTTCTCTATCGAAAAGATCCGCTACAACAAAGTCGTGATCATGGCTGACGCCGACGTGGACGGCGCCCATATCCGCACGCTGCTGCTGACGTTTTTCTTTCGCTATATGCGCCCTCTCATCGACCACGGGCACATCTATATCGCCCAGCCGCCGCTGTTCAAGGTGAGCAAGGGCAAGAGGTTTTTCTACGCGTTTTCCGATGAGGAGCGCGACAGGTATATTGAGGAATTGGGCGGCAGCTGCGACATTCAGCGCTACAAAGGCTTGGGCGAAATGGACGCCGAGCAGCTTTGGGAGACGACGATGGACCCCCGGACGCGCACCATGCTCCGCGTGACGCTTGAGGACGCGATGGAGGCCGACGAGACCTTTTCCATCCTGATGGGAGACAAGGTCGAGCCGCGCAGGGATTTCATTGAGAAGAACGCCAAATATGTGCAGAATCTTGATGTGTAGTTCGTTAAGGAGTCATAAATGGATTTTACGGGTTTCCCGAAAGAGTTTGCCGACTTTCTTTTTTCTCTGCAATTCACAAATACAGCCGCCTTGCTCCCCGAGAACAAGCTCAAATATAAAAAGCTCATATCAGAGCCTTTGACGCTGCTGTATCATTCTCTTGTCCCGGTGATCGCCGATATCAGCGAAAGCGCGATGACAAAGCCGTCAAAATGTATATCGACGATGTATAACGACATGCGGTTTTCAAAGGATACGCCGCTGAAGGGTTATATGTATCTGCGGTTCCGGGAGCCGTTCAGCGATAAAGACGCGCTGGGGTTTTATTTTGACATGGGGTACGAGTATTATTCATACGGCATACGGATTTATAAGCAAACCGCCGTCGGCATGGACAAGATCAGAAAAGGCGTTCTTGACAAGAGCAAGGCTTTTGCGGATGAGTTGGAGCGGTTAAGCAAAACGGGCATGACCATATACGGAGACAGCTTTGCAAAAGACCGTTTCCCCGAGGTCAATAACGCGGTGATCAGAGAACTGCTGAACAAGAAAAGCTTTTATATCGGACGGGACCGTGCGCTTCCGTCAGCCGCTTTTGGCGGCGAGCTGCTGTCTGAAATATCAGGCGCGTACCGTGAGTTAGGCAGAGTTTATTTGCTGTTAAAGGATTCCTTGTATAAAGAATAAAACTTATGAAAGAAGGATAAACATATGCAAAAATTAGTTTATTTAAGCAACAGCCGCGATTACACCGAGCAAGGGAATATAAACGAAAACAAGTATTTTACGCACATTAACGAATTGTTGGATCAAGGCTGGAAAGTTTCCTATGTCTCGCCCAACATGGTTGAGATTGCTGACGCCCAAAAACTGTCCGGCAAGGAGACCTTTGCGGCTTTTATTTTGCTCGAAAGGACAGATGAATAAAAACAGGCTGTTTTAGACCTTTGTGTTGAGGCAAAAGTGTTGAACCCCTCCGGCGCTTCGCGCCACCTCCCCTTGCAGGGGAGGCTTGAGCGATGACCGCCGCTGCCTCCCCTGCAAGGGGAGGTGGCACGCAGTGCCGGAGGGGTTGGAACCTAAAAGTCTAAAACAGCTTAAAACAAATCCCTCTCACAGCTAATCGCGGCAGCGGACGCGTACATCGCGCCCCCGGCCGCAGCGCGACATCATTCCGAAAGGAACATCTTTATCTATGTCCAACAACCAAAATCATGAGGATAACTTCCGCGAGCACCTGCTTGACTCCAAGATCATCAACGTGGACGTCAGCCGCGAAATGCGCAAGTCGTTCCTCGACTATTCGATGTCCGTCATCATGCAGCGCGCCCTGCCCGACGTACGCGATGGCTTAAAGCCTGTGCACCGCCGTATCCTGTACACCATGTTCGAGAACAGCCTGACGCCGGACAAGCCCTACAGAAAATGCGCCGATACCGTCGGCTCTGTCCTGGGCCGCTATCATCCCCATGGCGACGCGTCGGTGTATGACGCGATGGTGCGGCTGGCGCAGCATTTTTCCATGCGCTACATGCTCGTGGACGGCCACGGCAACTTTGGCTCCATAGACGGCGACCCCCCTGCCGCCTACCGTTACACGGAGTCGCGCATGAGCAGGATCGCCACCCGGATGCTCGCCGATATCGACAAGGAAACCGTCGATTTCGCGCCGAACTACGACGACCGCCTCAAGGAGCCGACGGTTCTGCCGTCGAAGTTCCCGAATCTGCTGGTAAACGGCTCTACCGGAATCGCCGTCGGCATGGCGACGAACATCCCGCCCCACAACATGAACGAGGTCATCGACGGCATCTGTTGTTTGATCGACGATCCCGACGCCGACCTCTATGATCTGATGGAGCATATCAAGGGTCCCGACTTTCCCACTGCCGGAATCATCATGGGCAAGGCGGGCATCCGCTCCGCGTATGGTACGGGGCGCGGCAAGGTCACCGTCCGCGCGCGCGCGGAAATCGTCGAGCAAAAAAACGGCAGATTTGAGATAAAGGTCACGGAGCTGCCCTATATGGTCAACAAGGCGCGGCTGATTGAGAGCATCGCCGAGCTTGTGAAGAACAAGCGTATCGAGGGCATATCCGACGTGAACGACTACTCGTCGCGCAAGGGGATGCACATTTCCGTCGATCTGAAGCGCGACGCGAGTCCCCAGGTAATTCTGAATCAGCTGTACACTTTCACGCAGATGCAGTCCACTTTCGGCGTTATCCTGCTTGCTTTAGTGAACGGCGAGCCGAGGATACTGACGCTCAAGGAGGTTTTGACTTATTATATCGACTTCCAGCGCGAAATCATCGTAAGGCGCACGCAGTTCGACCTTCGCAAGGCCCAGGAGCGCGCCCACATCCTTGAGGGGTTGCTGATCGCGCTTGACTTTATCGACGAGGTGATCCAGATCCTACGCTCGTCGAAGAGTATCCCCGAGGGCAAGGAAGCGCTGATGTCAAGGTTCGGACTTGACGACATACAGGCGCAGGCCATCGTGCAGATGCGCCTGGGACAGCTCACGGGGCTTGAACGCGTGAAGCTTGAGGAGGAAATGGAGGAGCTTCGCGCAAAAATCGCGGAGTTCATGGATATACTGGCAAATGACGGCAGGGTGCTCGCCATCATCAAGGAGGAACTTCTTGCCATACGCGAAAGATTCGGGGACGAACGCCGCACCGAAATCATGAACGTCAGCGGCGAGGTGGACGTGGAGGACCTCATTCCCGAGGAGACCTGCGTGTTCACCATGACGACAATGGGCTACATCAAGCGTATGCCCATGGACACGTACCAGCTCCAGCGCAGGGGCGGACGCGGCGTAAAGGGCATGACCCGCCGTGAGGAGGACGTCGTGCAGACGATGTTCACCTGCTCCACCCACGATTATGTGATGTTCTTCACCACAGCCGGGCGCACTTACCGGCTCAAGGGCTATGAGATTCCCGAAAGCTCACGCACGGGCAAGGGCATGAACATCGTCAACCTCCTGCCGATCTCGGGCGAGGAAAAGGTGTCGGCCATGATCCGCGTACCCAGAGCCGAGGAGGGCAAATACCTTTGCATGGTCACGCGCCGCGGCATCATCAAGCGCACGGAGCTTGACGCGTATAAAAACGTGCGCAAAAACGGCGTCATAGCGCTGAATATAGACGAGGGCGACGAGCTTGCCTGGGTACGCCTCACCGGCGGAAAAGACGATCTTTTAGTCGCGACAAGGAACGGCATGGCCGTCCGCTTTACCGAAACCGACGCGCGGCCTTTGGGACGCACGGCGCGCGGCGTTAAGGCCATCACGCTTCGCCCGGGCGACGAGGTCGTCGGCATGGACGTCCTGCGTGACGGCATGACCGTCCTGACCGTCAGCGAAACCGGCTACGGCCGCCGCAGCCTGCCGTCCGACTACCGCGAACAGTCAAGGGGCGGCGTAGGCACCATAAATTACCACGCTAAAAAGTACGGCGCGGTCGCCGCGCTTTCCGTCGTCAGCGAAACGGACGACGTCATCCTCATCTCATCCGACGGCATTATCATCCGCATACCCGCCGGACAGATAAGCGCATACGCGCGTCCGTCGAAAGGCGTGCGCGTGATGAGAACCTCCGACGAGGAAAAGGTTATCGCCATTGCTATCGCGGAAAAAGACGGCGACATCAGGGATGAGGAGCCAGGCGTCAGGGATCAGGAATCGGATTCTTCCGACGGTTACGCCACGGAAACGCCTGTCGCGGACGATGATTCTTCTGACGAATAAAACAGCAAACAGCGTACCCTCAACCATATCTAATATCTACAATCTAACGTCTAGAATCTAGAAAAGGAGGTCTTTTTTTATGAATATCGCTTTAATTGCCAGTGACACAAAAAAAGAGCTGATGGCACAGCTCTGCATCGCCTACTGCGGCATTCTGAGCCGACATTCCATCTGCTCTACGGGAACCACCGGCAAATTTGTCAGCGAGGCGACGGGACTTGAGATACAGAAGTTTCTCAGCGGCTCCCACGGCGGCACCCAGCAGATCGCCGCGATGATCGCGTGCGGCGAGATTGACCTGCTGATCATGCTGCGCGACCCGATGAACATCCAGCCGCCGCAGGACTCAGACTCTGACGAGCTGAGTCTGCTCCGCCTTTGCGACGTACATAACGTGCCGGCCGCCACGAATATCGCCACCGCCGAGGCGCTGATCCACGGGCTTGGCAGGGGGGACCTTGACTGGCGGGATATTGTCAGAATGGACAAAAAAATATAATCTGTATTGAATACAGGTTTCGGAAAAGGCTGTGAATATATGCTGATTACGAAAGGCGTTAAGGGTGCGCAGGACGTTTTGCCCTGCGCCGTCCACAAAAACCAGTTTATTGAGAGCTCCATGCTTGATATCGCGAAAAAATTCGGCTATACGGAGATACGCGTACCCGTGTTCGAGCATACGGAGCTGTTTCAGCGCGGCGTCGGCGGCACGACCGACATCGTTCAAAAGGAAATGTACACTTTCAACGATAAGGGCGGCCGCTCCGTGACGCTGCGTCCCGAGGGCACGGCCGGAGCCGTGAGGGCGTTCTTGGAGCACGGGCTGTTTAACGAGCCGCTGCCTCAGAAGCTGTGCTACATCATCTCCTGTTACCGCTACGAAAAGCCCCAGGCCGGACGGTTGCGCGAGTTCCACCAGTTCGGCGCGGAATGCCTGGGCACGGACTCGCCCGCCGCCGACGCGGAGGTCATATCCTTAGTCTGCGCCGTGTTTGATTTTCTCGATGTGCAGAACCTTGATCTGCAAATAAACTCCATCGGCTGCCCCGAGTGCCGCAAAACGTACCATGCCGCGCTTTTGGCGTATTTTGACGTAAAAAAGGACGGGCTTTGCCCTACGTGCCTCGACCGCCTTGGCCGCAACCCCATGCGTTTGCTCGACTGCAAAAGCCCCGTCTGCTCCGAAATCGCCAAGGACGCGCCCGTGATACTCGACTACATCTGCGGGGAATGCGCGGAGCATTTCGGCGGCGTAAAACGCTACCTTGACGCGATGGGAATTGAGTACAATATCAACCCGAAAATCGTCCGCGGGCTTGACTACTACACCCGTACGGTGTTTGAGTTTATCTCAGGCGAGATCGGCGCGCAGGACGCTGTCTGCGCGGGCGGGCGCTATGACGGCTTGGCGCAGGAGCTTGGCGGACAGCGCACGCCGTCTTTGGGTTTCGCGCTGGGACTTGAGCGTCTGCTTCTTTTGATGGACGCGCAAAAAACGCCCTTTCCCGAGCCTGACAGATGCGACATCTACATCGCGCCTGTGGGCGATGAGGCATCATTGGCCGCCGCGCGGATCGTAAACGATCTCCGGCTGTCAGGCGTCGCGGCGCAGTTCGACCTGGCCGGGCGCTCTGTCAAGGCGCAGATGAAATACGCCGACAAGCTGGGCGCGGTCTACACGGCTGTTTTGGGTGACAGTGAGCTGGAAAAAGGCGTCCTGCCCGTAAAAAACATGGATTCGGGCGACGTCACGGAAATAAAGCTGGAGGATTTCGCGGAGGATTTTATGGATATGTCGGTCCGTAGCTCCGCTGACATGTTCAAAGAGCTGCTGAACACAGTAGATATTGATATCAACACAATCTTAGGAGGCGCATTGTCATGATCGATTTAATGTCAGGCATGAAACGCACGCGTTACTGCGGGGAAATAAGGCTGGCCGACGCCGGGCAGGAGCTTGTCGTCGCCGGGTGGGTACAGCGTCAGCGCGACTTAGGCTCGCTTATCTTCATTGATCTGCGCGACCGTACAGGCATCGTACAGCTCGCTTTTGACGAGCAGACGGACAGGGCTGTGTTCGACAAGGCCTTTTCAGCCAGAAACGAGTACGTGCTGATGGCGAAAGGTATCGTCCGGGAACGTTCGGCGAAAAATCCTGATATTTCCACGGGTGAAATTGAAATCGAGGTCAAAGAGCTGAAAGTGCTCGCGAAAAGCGACACGCCGCCCTTTGAAATCATTGAAAATTGCCCGACCGCCGAGCTTACCCGGCTCAAATACCGCTATCTCGACCTGCGCCGCCCCGATCTGCAAAAGAATATCCTGCTGCGGCACAAGGTTTTCCGCACGACTTTGGACTACTTCGACGAGAACGGCTTCATCAACATCGAAACGCCGATCATGGTCCGCTCAACGCCGGAGGGCGCGAGGGACTATCTTGTGCCCAGTCGTATCCACAAGGGTTCGTTCTACGCGCTGCCGCAGTCACCGCAGCTTTATAAGCAGCTTTCGATGGTCGCGGGCTTTGACCGCTATATCCAGATCGCCCGTTGCTTCCGCGACGAGGATTTGCGCGCCGACCGCCAGCCTGAGTTCACCCAAATTGACCTTGAAATGTCTTTTGTTGACATCGAGGACGTCATCGCCATCGGCGAGGGCTTCATTCAGCGCATTTATAAAGACGTGCTGGGAATCGACATTCCGCTGCCCATGCCGCGCCTGACGTTTAAGGAGTCCATGGAGCGCTTCGGCACCGACAAGCCCGACACGCGTTACGCCATGGAGCTGTTCGACCTGTCGGACACGGCGCGCGGCTGCGGCTTCGCGGTGTTCTCAGACGCGGTTCAGTCCGGCGGTTCAGTCCGGGGCATCACCGCCAAGGGCGCGTTCTCCGCTTTGACCCGCAAAGAAATTGACAAGCTGACCGAGTCGGCCAAGGGCATGGGCGCGAAAGGGCTTGCGTGGGCGCGGCTGAATCCCGACGGCACGGTGTCTTCCTCTTTCGCGAAGTTCCTCACCGACGACGAGAACAAAGCTCTGCTCGAAAAAGCCGGAGCCGAAGCCGGGGACGTGGTTCTCATCGTCGGCGATGTTAAAAATTCCGTCGTGTTTACGGCGCTCGGCTCGCTTCGGCAGGAAATCGCCCGCAAGCTCGATATCATTCCAAAGGATCAGTTTAACTTCCTGTGGATCACTGAATTCCCGTTTTTTGACTGGGATGAGGACGCGGGTCAGTTCGTCGCCATGCACCACCCGTTCACGTCGCCCATGGACGAGTGCCTCCCGTATCTTGAGACGGATAAGGCGAGTGTCCGCGCCAAAGCCTACGACATGGTGCTCAACGGCATTGAACTGTCGTCCGGCTCGATTCGCATCACGAATCCCGAGCTGCAGAACCGCATATTCAATCTGCTTGGACTCAGCGACGAGGAAGCCTACCAGAAGTTCGGATTTCTCTTGGACGCGTTTCGCTATGGCGCGCCGCCCCACGGCGGCATGGGACTGGGGCTTGACCGACTGGTGATGCAGATGCTGGGCGCGGAAAGTTTGCGCGATGTGGTGGCGTTCCCGAAAGTGCAGAACGCGTCGGAGCCGATGACGAATTGCCCGGCGGAGATTGATAATGCGCAGCTACAGTATTTGGGAATTGCGACGATTCAATAGGACAGGTCTATTCTTTTCCAAAAAAATTGTTGAAAATTGCAAATGTTTGTGCTATAATCGTATTGAGGACAAGCTTTCCTTATGAGTTTAGTTGGCGGAGTTGTTTAAAAAAATATTTTCGGCGCCTTTGCATATGATAATGTAAGGGGGTTGGCAACATGAAAAAGTTCAAAAGAAAAAAAAGTAAGGAGTGTTTTGTTATGATCTCACCGTTAATCTGTGCAAACAATTTTATCAAACGTTCACTTGAAACAAAAACTCCGCTTACTCAAATGAAACTTCAAAAGTTACTTTATTTGTTGTACGCACATTATTATGCTAAACATAACCAGCCTCTTTTCCCTGCGAATTTCAAGAAGTGGCCGTATGGTCCGGTGTTGCCTGAGGTTTACTGGGCATTCAAGCATTATGGTGCAAGAGAGATCAACAAGTTTCACAGGGAACCTGACGGCAGTGTTTGGGTTGTAGATGGCGAAAAAGATAGGGATTTTTCAGAATGTTTTGATGATGTATGGAACCGATACTGTATGTACACGGGAATTCAGTTATCCGGTTTCACACATAAGAAAAAATCGGCATGGAGCAAAGCGAAGGATGAAGGGGATTTTTTGGAGCTTGAAGATATAAAAGAAGATGGGGTGCATTTTTTTGAATGAGAGCAACATATCATCTCCGCGTAACGGAGATGAACTCCCTCCTGATCAAAATGATAATGCAATATCGTCCCCAACCGATGAAGCAGAACGCCCTCCTGTTGTGGAAGTATCTAATAAACAACTCAAAGATCTTGAGGGAAAGTCAAAAATAAAAAATTTCAATGCAAATCAACGATTAGCCAGGCGAATCGTTGTCAGTGTAGTTCTTGGGTTCACTTTGCTGGTCTTGTCTTTATATTTACTAGATCATATCGTTGTATTTTTTTGCGAGCCTACAAATGCTGCTAGCACAGAGGTCAAGGACTTGTTTGATACGGTTTTTCCGCTCATACAAGCTGCTCTATTTACTTCTTTGGGTTATTTGTTTGGCGATAAGGCATCTTCAAGTGTAAACAATTCGGATACATAATGATTTAGGGGACGGCCTAAAACGCCGTCCCCTAAATCATTGGCCAAAAGCCTACTTCTGCATATCTTTCTGCCGTATCTCAACCCGCTTGATCTTCCCGTTAAACGTCTTGGGCAGTTTCTCCACAAACTCCACAACACGCGGATACTTATACGGCGCGGTGTTCGTCTTGACGAAGTTCTGCAGCTCTTTCACAAGCGCGTCCGACGCCTCAAAACCCGGCTTCAGCACAATCGTCGCCTTGACATTGAAGCCCCTCACCGGGTCGGGCACACCTGTCACCGCAACCTCAAGTACGGACGGGTGCTCAAGCAGGACGCTCTCCACCTCAAACGGCCCGATACGGTAGCCCGACGACTTGATGAGGTCGTCGTTGCGGCCGATGTAATTCACATAGCCGTTTTCGTCGCGGAAAGCCGTGTCGCCCGTGTGATAATATCCGCCCGCGAAAGACTCTTTATTGCTGTCGTCGTTTTTGTAGTAGCATTGCATCAGGCCGCGCGGCCGCTTCTCAAAAGACTCGTACAGGATGCAGATCTCGCCCGTTACGCCCGGCTCACACTCATGGCCGTCGGCGTCCATGATGCGCACGTCGTAGCCCGGCACGGAAAGTCCGATACAACCCGGCACCGGCTTTGTGAACGGATACAGCGTCGCCAGGCAGAGCGTCGTCTCCGTCTGCCCGAAGCCCTCGAAAATCTCAAGCCCCGTGCACTGCTTCCATTCGTTGAAAATCTGCGGATTCAGCGCTTCTCCCGCTGTGCAGCAATGCTTGAGCGACGACAGGTCGTACTTCGACAGATCATTTTGCAGGATCAGCCTGTACATCGTCGGCGGCACGCAAAACGTCGTGACCTTGTACTTATCCATCTTCTGAAGAATGTCCGCGCCGTCAAATTTGTCAAAATCATACGTAAATACTGCCGACTCGCCAAGCCACTGGCCGTACAGCTTGCCCCACAGGGATTTCAGCCAGCCCGTGTCGGAAATCGTGAAGTGGAGTCCGCCGTCGATCACGCGGTGCCAAAACACGCCGGTCACGAGGTGGCCAAGGGGATACGTGAAGTCGTGCAGGATCATTTTCGGATAGCCTGTCGTGCCGGACGAAAACGCCAGCATCATGACGTCGCCGACCTTTGTGGCCTCGTCGCCTTCCGGGCGCGCCCAGTCGGCGGAAGCGGCGGCAAAGCCGTCCTCAAAGTCGATCCAGCCCTCGCCTGCCTGCTTGTGCTTGGTCACAAACTTATGCCTGACCGTCGGGCACTCCGGCGCCGCCTTGTCGAACTGCGCCGTGCTCTCTCCGTCGCCCGTGATAATAACCGCCTTGATCTCAGCGGAGTTGCAGCGGTATATGTAGTCACGGGGCATGAGCATGTCGGTGGACTGGATTGCGACGGCGCCGATTTTGTGCAGCCCCAACAGCACAAACCAGAACCAGTAGCTGCGTTTCAGCACGAGCATCACCGGGTCGCCCTTGCGGATGCCGAGCGAATAAAGGTAATTCGCGGCACGGCTTGATTCGGTCATGATGTCCTTGAATGTAAAATATTTCTCCTCACCCTGTGCCGACACCCAAACCATCGCCAGTTTGTCAGGCTTTTCCGTGCCCAGAACGTCAATGACGTCGTAGGCAAAGTTGAAGTCCTCGTCCCAATGCAGGCCGAGATTTTTCCTCACATCCTCTAGAGATGTGAACGCTTCCCGCGGTTTTGCAATAAATTTTTCATAGATAGCCATATTTGTAATCCATCCTTTTAAAGTTTTTTTCCCCTACTTCATGACGACGGCGATAAACTGCGCCGTCTCTTCCATAACCTGAATCGCGTGAGGAATGCCCGAGTCGAAATAAATGCTGTCCCCCTCTTCAAGCTCGTAGGAAATCGACCCGACAAAGAACTTCATTTTCCCGGAAAGCATATAATTAAATTCCTGGCCCTCGTGGGCGTGAAATTCCTGGGTTTTGTCTCCCGGCTCTACGGTTACTAAAAACGGCTCTGCTTTCCTGTCCTTGAAAGTATGGGCGAGGTGTTTATAGTTGTACGCCTCAAGGCGTTTGACGTCAAAGCCGCGCCCTTTCTTGACAATGGAACAGGTCGTCAGCTTGCCCGAATCGCCGCTCATAATGTCGTAGACATCTACGCCAAAAATCTCAGCGCAGTTGTACATAAAGCTGAAAGAGAAGTCCTGATCGCCGTTTTCAAAGCGGACGTACTCATCCTCGGAGATGCCGAGCTTTTCGGCCATTTCAGCCGTCGTAAGCTCGCAGATACATCTCAGGGCGAACAGCCGTCTGCCGATTTCTTTCAGTTGCTCTGTCATGTCACACCATCCTTTTATTGGTAGTTATATCCAAGCTCAATCGCCTTGATGTTCAGATCAATCATATCCTGCCGCCGCTCGGACACGATTTTCCGCATGGCGCGGGCAAGATCCGCAACGTCCATCACGCCGGTTTGACGGATAACGTTTCCCAAAATAATCATGTTTGCCAGCCCAGGCAGATTCTTATCAGACGCCAACTGCGTCGCGGGAATATAGTAGGCGTCAACATCCGTCCGCGCGACCTTGCGCCCGATGAGGGATGAATCCACGAAAATCTTGCCTCCCTCCACCGTTTCCGGCTCAAATTTGTCAAGGGATGGCAGATTCATCGCGATGAGAACGTCGTGCGTCGTAATGATCGGCGAGCCGATGGACGTGTCGCTGATAATCACACTGCAATTCGCCGTGCCGCCGCGCATCTCCGGGCCGTATGAGGGCAGCCAGCTGACCTCTTTGCCTTGCAAAAGTCCCTCATATGCCAAATACTTCCCGGTAAACAGGATACCCTGACCGCCGAATCCGGCAAATAAGAATCGTTTTTCGCTCATTTCGACTCCTCCTTTTCCGCGTACTTGTCCTTATAGACACCCAATGGATAGTACGGGATCATGTTTTCGCGGAGCCAGTCCAACGACTTCACCGGCGTAAGTCCCCAGTTCGTCGGGCACGTAGACAACACCTCGACCAGCGAAAAGCCCTTGCCCTCGACCTGATTTTTAAACGCCTTGAGGATAGCTTTCTTCGCTTTGTTTATGTTTTTAATGTCGTTGACCGCGATGCGCTCCAGGTACGCCGCGCCGTCAACATTTTGCAGAAGCTCGCACACCTTCATCGGGTATCCGGCATTCTCCACGTCACGGCCGTAGGGCGATGTCTGCGTCACCATTCCGGGCAGGGACGTGGGCGCCAGCTGGCCGCCGGTCATCCCGTATATAGCATTGTTTACAAAAATAACTACGATATTTTCGCCTCTTGCCGCCGCGTGGACGGTTTCCGCCGTTCCGATGGCGGCCAAGTCGCCGTCACCTTGGTACGTGAACACGATTTTCGACGGATCGGAACGCTTGATTCCCGTGGCGACCGCCGGAGCGCGTCCGTGTGCCGCCTGGATCATGTCCACGTTGAAAAAGTTGTACGCGAGCACCGAGCAGCCTACCGGCGCGACGCCGATCGTGTCGCCCCGAATGCCCAACTCGTCAATCGCCTCGGCGACCAACCGATGGATGATGCCGTGGGTGCAGCCCGGGCAGTAGGATAAAACAGCGTCGGTCAACGCCTTTGGTTTTTCAAATACCACCATTTATGTCAACCTCCTATCTCATTCGCTTCGTTAATTTTGGCCAAAACATCGTCTGGAGTGGTGATCATGCCGCCGGCTCTTGAGCAGAGCAGCACGGGTTTTTGACAGCGTATCGCCAGTTCCACGTCCTCGATCATCTGACCCATGGACAACTCGACGCTCACAAACGCTTTCACTTTCTCCGCCGCCTTTCGCAGTGCGGCTTTCGGGAACGGCCAGAGCGTGACCGGCCGGATCATCCCTGCCTTGACCCCGTTTTGCCGCGCGATATCGACGGCATTTTTCGACACACGCGCCGTGACTCCGAACGCGACCAGACAAATTTCGGCGTCGTCCATCAAATATTGCTCGAACATGACCTCGTTTTCTTCGACCTTTTGGTAGCGTTCATAACGCTCCCGGTTCATTTTTTCGAGGTTCTCCGGTTGCAAATACAAGGAGTTTACGATGTTCGGCTTGCGTGCCTCTTTCGTGCCGGTAAGCGCCCACGACTTCTCCGTCGCGGTAACCTCGCCCATGTCCAGACTGACCGGCTCCATCATTTGCCCCATGGTGCCGTCCGCCAGAATCAGTGTCGTCATCCTGTATTTGTCAGCCAGGTCGAAACCCTTAAACGTAAGTTCAACCATCTCCTGCACAGACGCGGGTGCCAAAACGATCCTTCTGAAATCCCCGTGACCGGCCGCCCTGACCGCCTGCCAATAATCCGACTGCGCCGGTTGGATTCCTCCGAGTCCCGGCCCGCCGCGCTGTATGTTTACCACCAGTGCTGGAAGGTCGCATCCTGCCAAGTAAGATAATCCCTCACTTTTCAGGGAGATTCCTGGACTCGAACTTGAGGTCATGACGCGCTTACCTGTGGCGGATACACCGATAACCATGTTGATCGCGGCAATCTCGCTTTCTGCCTGGAGAAAAACTCCGCCGACCTTTGGCATCCGTTTGGACATGTACGCGGCGATTTCTGTCTGCGGCGTAATCGGGTAGCCAAAATAGTGGCGGCACCCGGCCATGATTGCCGCTTCGGCTATGGCCTCGTTGCCTTTCATCAAAACTTTTTCTGACATAATTCTCTTCCTTTCCCTTATTTCTCGACTGTAATGACACAATCAGGGCACATCTTCGCGCAGAAAGCGCAGGCGATGCATAAGCTCTGGTCTGTGATTTCCGCCGGATGATGTCCTTTCGCGTTGATTTTGTCCTCGGCCAGCGCCACGATTCCTTTCGGGCATGCCACCGCGCAAAGGCCGCAGCCCTTGCATTTGTCCACATCAAACGTAACCTTCGACATTTTCTTCCTCCTTATTTCCATGCTTGATAAACATGCAGTTTTAGCGGGAACATATTTGGGATTTTATCTGAAAGAGAGGGCAAAAGGTCCTCTCTGACCGACACCATTTTCAGCGCGAGTCCGGCCTCGCGGGCAATTCGTTCGCCGTACTCCAGTGAACTCAGTACATCGCCTGCCGTCGTCTCCCGTCCCAGGTTCGAGTTGTTCACGACCCCGGTAAATTTCATGCCGGACGCCGTTTCGATCTCCCGCATCACCTCGAGCGCAGACTGCCAGTTTGACGTCAGCGGCCGGAACCTGTTGACAACCATCAGCATTTCAAAGTCATTTTCGGCTAAGATTTCCGGCGCGTACCGGCCCAGCGCCATCGCGCCCCTGTCGTCGCCGCCCACATCAATTACCCAGGAGGCGCTTTTGTCGTGAACGGTCGCATACGCTTCCTGCGGCAGGGAAGGAATATCCAGATTTGTGTTCGCGTAGGCCGATGAGACCACTGTGATCCCGACCCGTGAAAGCGCGTCGCCGCTATCTTTCGTGCGGAAATACGGGTTGACGATGTCCAAGTCCGCTATCTTAACGGAATCCGTGCGGCCTTTCAGATACAGCGCGTAATTCACGGCGATATTCGTCTTACCGCTGCCGTAATGCCCGGCAAATAATGTAATCCTCTTCGTTTCCATCTCTTATCACCCCTTATAAAACAAAACATCCCCGAGCGCAAATGCTCAGGGACGACATAAAATCGCGGTACCACCCTTTTTGCTGTAAAAAAACAGCCACTCAAAAGACTCTGACAAGTCCTTGGCCATGATAACGGGGCATCCGTAGCTTCTTACTGCTTGCTTTACTTCAGAAACTCTGCTCAGGAATGATTTGGCAATCTTCTGTGTATCGGCTCGCACCAAACGCCGACTCTCTGCACGAATTTGTGAATTCGCCGCGAATCACAGATTCGCGTTAACACTTGATGAAAAAAGCCCGTTTCCTTCAACGCATTTATGATATGAACTTTTCGATTGAACTTAATTATACACCGTAACAATCTATTTGTCAAGTGTTTTTTTTATTTTTTAGTTCTTTTAAACTTTTGTATTGACTTTGAATTTCCCGACCCCTCCGGCACTGCGTGCCACCTCCCCTTGCAGGGGAGGCTTGAGCGACCGGGCAACCACTGCCTCTCCTGCAAGGGGAGGTGGCGCGCAGCGCCGGAGGGGTTTACTTCCCGATAGAACAAACTCTTGTATCAATATCAATACAAAAAACAAAGGCCGCCCCGGTAAAGGGACGACTTTTTGTATAAACAAGGCGTAAAAGCTTATGCTTCTTTCTTCTTGAGGCAAACAAACGCAGCAGCCGCGGCAAGGGAAAGAGTTGCGAACACAGCGATGGATGCGCTGGAGCCGGTCACGGGAACTTCGGGAGTCGCCGTGGTTTCTTCAACAGTCGTCGTGGTCATCGCGCCGCCCTTGTAGAAGTTGGCGATCCAGTTGATGATCTTGTTGCTGGCAAGCTTCTCATAGAGAGCGTCAACGTCAACGCCCATAGCAGCAAGCAACGTAAAGAGACCGGTTACGATATCGTCCATGACGTTCGTCGGAAGAGCGAGGATGTCGTTGAGCGAGAGATCCTTGATAAATTGTCCTGCCTTTGCGAAAGCGCCCTCAATAGCGCCCATAAAATCGCCCTTGCCGATCTGATCTACGATTCCGGTGAAAAGGCCGTCAGTGTCGTCTCCCTTGGCTACCGGCGCTCCGTCTTTCTTGTCGTCGTCAGCAATTGCTACCACATCGACTACATCAGCAGTTTCGGTATCGCCATCGCCATCACTTTCGTCGTCAGCGGTGTTGGTGTCGGTGTCAACAACAGTAGCTGCATCGGGCTCTTCTTCGTTGGCGTCGTCAGTAGCGAAAGCGATTGTACCCATGGAGATCATCAGTGTGAGTGCGAGGAGGATGCTTAAGAACTTTTTCATTTTTCAAACATTCCTTTCAAAATATGTAGTGGGTGCATAAGTACGCCCTTGTTACATTGAGAATATTACCATGTAAAACGCGCTTTGTCAAGGGGTTTTTTAAAGATTTTATGAATAATCGTAGAATAAACGGTGAAAATATAAATTTAGAACATTGCCGGGGGATTCGCGCTCCCGCTTTATTGTTTCGCCTGCGATTTGTTCACGGAATCCTGCGACGTTCCCTCGTCAAGCTTTGTCCAGCAGATATAGACGTCCTTGCCGTCCACGTAGAACGAGTCCGTGCCGCCGACGACAAGCTGATCCTTAGACATGACCTGCCTGAAAGCGGGCGCTTTGAGTTTCGTCAGCGCCTGAGCAAACAACGAGGCCATTTCATTGTCATACATCGTAAAGCGTGCCGTGACGCAAAGGCAGGAACGGTCATTGAACTTATAGTTGGTCAGATGCCCGTCCACAAAGCCCGTTGACCACCAGTGGGGATAATACGACCTGGTAAACAGCTTCGTGTACTCTTTTTTGTCGCCCTTCATGTCCTGATAAAGGGTCATTTCCATGTTGATGAGGTGATTGTCGTCGGCACAATTATAGTGGGTTCCCGTTCCGCCGGGGTTTCTCGTGTAAATGCCGATTTCGGAGCCTACGAACAAAAAGCCGTACTGCCCTTTCCACGCCTGGATCATCCACTCCTCGCCCTGCACGGGGCATCCGGCGTGGGTGTAGGTAAACTTCGCGCGGAACGTGTCATAGAACATCATGGTCAGCGGCGAGGCCCAGTCATACAGGAGATTGAAGCCGAAGTTGCGCTGCCACGGGTTGTCCTCCACGAAGTAGAAGTTGCCCTCCGGGTTCCATAAGTAAGATACGACCGCACTGTCAGCCAACGCATCCTGGTAGTTGACGACTTCCATGTTGTCCGGCACCTTCTGCGTCGTCGTGGGGGGCGCGGTCGTCGTTGAGGAGGGTTTGGTCGTAGCCGTCGTCGTCGGCTTTGTCGTGGCCGACGTACTGCTGCCGGGCCTTGTGGTGCTCGTCGTAGAGCCGCCGGGCAATGTGGTCGTTGCCGTCGGCGCGGTGGTGCTTGCCGTGCTGAACGGGGACTGCTGGAGGTTGTCCGACGGCGCGATCTCCGACATGATATCGGAGAAAATGTCGTCCGTAGACGGCTCCGGCGGCTGCCAATAGGAATAAGTCCAGGGATCTTCCGTGATTTCCGCGGCGGTCGTCGTAACGTCGGCCGTGTCGCCCTTTATCGCCTTGAGGACAAACGGAACGGACGCCACGCCCAGCGCGACCACGACGGCGACCACGATAATGATGTTTCTTGTCGCTTTGCTCATAATATCAATCCTTTCAGAAATTAGATGCTAGATTGTAGATGTTAGACGCGGTTACTTGAACGCCAAGCTATGTACTTAGATTATAGATGCAACCAAACGGCAAAACGCACTGCGTTCCCTGATCACATCTAAAATCTAAAGTCTACCGTCTAAAATCTAAATTGGTGGAGATGGCGGTAATCGAAACCGCGTCCGAAAGCCCATCCTCACAGCTTTCTACGAGCGTATCCTGTGGTTTAGGATTCCCCCGGCCGCACGCCTACAGGCAGGCTTACGGCTTCGGTAGCCCGAAATTCATGACGGAGCTGCGGGCGTCCCTCCGTGCACGTTCACCGCTAATCGACGCCTTTATCCGGGCCGCGGTACTCCCGGTAAAGACGGCTGCTTTAATTAAGCAGCTTTTAAAACTGTATTGTTGTCGTTTAATTCATAAACTGCGGGTTTTATAGCGGTCCCACGCCGCTGCTCGCTTACCGTGGATCAAAACCCCCGTCGAAATCCTTTCATCCCCGAATACAATTGACAATTGTCAACTGAAAATTTTGGCGGCCGCTTCGCGGCATTGAATACAGATTCTTAATGGTTTGTTCTTTCTTTCATCTGCCTTTCGATGCTGCGGCGGGCGTCCTTTCCGGCCTGCGCCTCACGCTTGTCGTACAGTTTTTTGCCTTTGCAAAGCCCGACTGCGACTTTCGCCCTGCCGTTCTTGAAATACACCGACAGCGGAATAAGCGTCAGTCCCTGCTGTTTGACCTGTCCGTTTAATCGGTTGATTTCGCTTTTGTGCATCAGCAGCTTTTTCGCCCGCAGGGGGTCGCGGTTGAAAATGTTGCCTTTTTCGTAGGGGCTGATGTGCATCCCGTTTGCGAATATCTCGCCGTTTTTGACCGCGCACCACGCGTCTTTCAGGTTCACCTTGCCCTGCCTGACAGACTTGACCTCGGTCCCGAACAGCTCCAGCCCCGCTTCCATCGTTTCGAGCACCGTGTATTCGTGATACGCTTTCTTGTTGGTCGCGACAGGCTTTTCAGTTTTTTTGTCCATGTACTTCACAGCCTCCCGTGTCCACACGATTTAAGATTATAACATAGATGGGGTGTTTGTCAAGTAGATATAAGCATATTTTGTATTCTTAATCAAATCTTAAGCAGATGTTTACTTCTTTAGACTTCCGCGGAATTCTTTTGTGCTCTTTTTTGTGTTCGCGGAATAACGCGGCTTGCGCGCGTCCCGCCTGTCAGCGACTCGCAGTTTAAGCTTTTGGAGCTTCGCCGCTTCCTTTTTACGCTTTTCCTTCTCTTTTTCGGCGGCGCGAAGCTCCGGGTTCTCCTTGTAAAAGATCATGCACCCGCCGATGACCTGTATAACCTCCGCGCCCGTCGCCGCAGCGAGCTTCTCCGCCATTTCTTTGGGCGTTTCAGGGATCGTCTCCAGCAGCGCCTTGACTTTGATAAGCTCGCGCGCGCGCAGGGCGTCCGCCGTCTGCCTGATGACCGCGCCGGACACGCCGCCCTTGCCGACCTGAAACACCGGCTCCAGACGGTTCGCCCGCGCCCTGAACGCGGCTCTTTCTTTTCCTGTCATTTTCTTCTCCTTTAATATCTGTCTATATGGGCAGACTTCCGATTTAACCTAATTCAGACGCGAGCGCTTCCAGCGCTTTCCGCCTGTGGCTGATTGCGTCCTTATCCTGCGCCGAAAGCTCCGCCATCGTGCGTCCGCCGCCCATTCGCGGAACAAAAACCGGGTCGTACCCAAATCCGCCCGTCCCTTTCGGCTCAAGTGCTATTTCCCCCTCGCACGTCCCGCGGACCGTTACCGCCCGGCCGTCCGGGAAAGCGCAGCACGCCGCGCAGACAAACCTCGCCGTCCGCTTATCACAGGGGACATCCCTCATTTCAAAAAGCAGCTTTTCGATATTTTTCGGGTCGTTGCCGTGTTCTCCGGCATACCGCGCCGAATACACACCGGGCGCGCCGCCCAAAGCGTCCACGCAAAGCCCCGAATCGTCGGCGACGCAGGGCAGCCCGGTTTCACGGCAGCCGCTTTCCGCCTTGAGCAGCGCGTTTTCCTCGAACGTAACGCCCGCCTCGTCAACGTCACTCAACTCGAGCCCCATCTCCTCGGCGAGTACGGCGTCGATCCCCAGCGGGGACAGGATGCGCCGAAGCTCATCCCTTTTTTTCATATTATGGGTCGCTATAACGAACTTCATACAGCTTCATCCTCTTCGTCTTCATCGCCGCCGCGCCCCGCCGCGTCGAACAGGCTCTCCGCGAACACCGCCGCGTCGAACGGCTGCAAGTCGTCAAGCTTTTCCCCCACACCCACAAACTTCACGGGAACTTTCAGGTCGTTTTTAATGTTGAGCACCACGCCGCCCCTGGCCGTACCGTCCAGCTTCGTGAGGATGATGCCCGTGATTTCGGCCGCGTTCAGAAACTCCCGCGCCTGATTGACGGCGTTTTGCCCCGTCGTCGCGTCCAGCACAAGCAGAACCTCGCGGTCGGAATACGGCAGCTCCCTGTCGATCACGCGGTATATCTTCGCAAGCTCCTCCATGAGGTGCTTTTTGTTGTGGAGCCGCCCGGCCGTGTCGCAGATAATGATATCCGCGTCCCTGGCCTTTCCGGCGGAGATCGTGTCGAATATGACGGCGGCCGGGTCAGCGCCCTCGTGCTGCCTGATCATGTCGACCCCGGCCCTGTTCGCCCACTCCGCAAGCTGCTCTATGGCCGCCGCGCGGAAAGTGTCGGCCGCACCCAAAATAACCTTTTTGCCCTCGGCCTTATAATAGGCGGCCATCTTGCCGATCGTCGTCGTCTTGCCCACGCCGTTCACGCCGATGACCAAAATCACCGACGGCGTGGTCAGCAGGTTCATCTCCTGCCCGCCGGACAGCATACCGGCCACGATCTCCTTGATCGCCGCGCGGACCTTTTCCGGCGTACGGAGGTTTTCCCTACGGGTCCGCTCACGAAGCCTTTCGACGATCTCCACGGACGTATTTACGCCCACGTCGCCCATGACGAGTATCTCCTCAAGGTCGTCATAGAAATCGTCATCGACCTCCGTTTTGCCGCGCAGCGCCGTGTCTATCGCCCCGGCCATGCTGTCGCGGGTTTTTTTCAGGCCCCGGTTGATCTTTTTGAAAATGCCCAAGTTAAATATCTCCCATCTGAGACTATCTCATAGCGTCTAAAATAAAAAGAGAGTACGGTTTCTCTTCTTCACCTGCCGTTTTGCTGCCGTGATAAAAAGTCTTTGCCTCCGCTTTTCTGAACCCCGCTTCCACGGCTAAGTCAATAAGCGCTGACTGGTCAAATCCGTTATGCCCGTCAAAGCCGGGATGATTCGCGTGGAAGCCCCCGTCGTCTGTATTGATGTCAATCATCAGAAGCTGTCCCCCGTCGCGCAGCGCGCTGTATAAACGGGATAAAATAGTTTTTGTATCTTTAATATGATGTAATACAAGTACTGAAAAAATGCAGTCAACGCTTAAATCCTGCGGCGAATCCGTCATAAAATCACAGCAGATCGCGGTTTCCGTTGATTTTTTCAGGACAAGCAGCTTTTGCTTTACCTGTTCTATCATTTCGGGAGAGGAATCCGCAAATAGAATAGAATCGAAATCATTCAACAGCTGAAATCCTGCAAGCCCGGTTCCGCAACCGTATTCAAGAGCGGTTTTTATCTGCCCGCCAGCAATATGCAAACGGATTTCATCAGCTATCGCCTTTGCTCTTTTAATTCTTACATCCGTATCATATTCTTTTGCCATCAAATCGAAATATTCCATATTTCAACGCCCTAATCACTTTTTTGCACATTCTTGATAATATCGCTCACCGTCGCCCGCAGCGACGAATCCTTCGCCAGCAGCCTTTTCATCTCCTGCAGCGCATACACGACCGTGGAGTGGTCCCGCCCGCCGAAATCCAGCCCGATGGCCTTGGTGGACATGCCCGTTATCTCGCTCACCACATACATGGATATCTGACGCATGCGCGACGTCTGCGCGTCCCGCTTTTTGGAGCGTATGTCCGCTGGATCGGCGCCGTATGTACGCGCCACCTCCGTGATGACCTCATCAATCGTAACCGGCGGCTTTTCCTCGCTCAAAATGTCCTTGATGGCGGTCTGCGCCGTCGTCATATTCGGCGTGGCCCCGTGGAGGGACTCCATCGCTTTGATCTTCTTCACCGCGCCCTCAAGCTGGCGGATGTTGTTTTTCAGCTTGTCGGCGATAAAATGCACCACGTCGTCTCTCAGCTCAAGCTCCAAAAGATCGGCCTTTTGCTGGATGATGGCCATGCGCGTTTCGATATCCGGCGGCTGTATGTCGGCGATCAGTCCCCATTCAAAGCGCGTGCGCAGCCTTTCCTCCAGCGTCAGTATATCCTTGGGCGGCTTGTCGGAAGTCAGCACCACCTGGCGGCCGTCCTGCGTCAGGGTGTTGAAAGTGTGGAAGAACTCCTCCTGCGTCCGCTCGCGCCCGGCGATGAACTGCACGTCGTCCATCAGCAGGACATCCGCGGAGCGGTATTTGTTTTGGAATTGCTTCATGGTTTTCTGCGCGATACAGTAGACCAGCTCGTTGGTGAACTCCTCGCCGTGAGTCAGGATGATATTCGCGCCGGGATTGTTCTGGCGTATCTCGTTGGCAACCGCGCAGAGCAGGTGCGTCTTGCCAAGCCCCGACCTGCCGTAGATAAACAGCGGATTGTACGCACCTCCGGGATTCGCCGCCACAGCCAAAGCAGCCGCGTGGGCGAACTTGTTGGACGAGCCGATCACGAACGTGTCGAACGTGTTGTCATCGCTTTGAAGCTTCTTGTCTTTCAGCGCTTCTCTGGCGGATTCCGAACCCTCCGGCTCGACCAAATCAATGCTGACGGGAAATCCCAGCGTCCTTTCAAAGGCGCCGTGCAAAACCTCGCTGAATTTCTGCTCTACGATCTTGCGCTTGAATTCGCCGATGGCAAGGGTCACCACGCCGTCGTCAAAACTGACCGGGACAAGCTCCTTGATCCAGACGTTGTAGATAACCTCCGATAACTCGCTTTCAAGCTCCGCCGTCACGAGCCCCCATAATTCCCCAAATGAATCCATTATATACCCTTTCGCCGCAAAAAAACATCAGCATAAGTGTTATCATGCCGTTATATTGATTATAGCATAAGGGACAGCCTTTTTCAACTTCTTTATATTGTGGTCGTCCGCTCTGGATCGTCAATTGACAGGAAATTTTCAACGAAAAACAGGCGCCGAAAACTCATTTTTCCGGCACCTGTATAGAAAGCAAAAATCAGGGCATCTGAATTTTGATCACGATCTTTTCCGAATGCCCCGGACCGTCTATGTGCAGGCACGGCATATGGGCGTCATGGGGAAACAGCAGCGCGAAATAGCCCTCGCGCAGATCGGCGTTTATGACTGTATCGCCGCTGTAAAACGCGATATCACCGCCCTTTGAGAATTCCTCCGACGTTTCGGTGAGCGTCTCAAGCGGCGCCCAGCCGATGCGCTCGCCGCCGCGCGTGACCGCCTGCAGGTCTGCATATTTCCTGTGGGCCTCGAATTGCGCCCCCTCAAAGGGCTTCGTCGTATAGCTCTGCGCCAAAGCGAACATCCTGTCCCCGTCGATATCGTAACGCCCCGGCTCAAGCTGCCCGTCCGTGTGCGCGGACAAAAACCGCGCGGCCTCCGGGAGTCCCTCTAAAACGGGAAAGTACAAGCTGAGGTTCTCTATTTTATCAATGATCATTTTCTTTTTCCTCCATCACGCGCGCGGTTTCCGCCTGCTCGACCGCCGCCTCTTCCGGTTCTGTATTTTCTCCGTCGCCGCCGGTGAAATAGTCCACCCCTTCAATCGGCTTCGGGTTCTTTTTATGCCTGATCAGCATGAGAACCAGCGTCACGGCGCAGGCAACGACAATCACCGCCGACAGCAGCTGCGACACGCGAAACGGCCCCATGTACAGGCTGTCGGTCCGCAGCCCCTCGACGACCATCCGCTCCGCGCCGTACAGTACGCCGTAGCACAGGATCAACTGACCGCTGAACTTGCGGTACCGGCGGTAAATGATGTACAGGATCAAAAACGAAAGCAGGCACCACAGCGATTCATAAAGAAATGTCGGATGCACATAGGCTTTGTCCGCAAACGATCCCGCGTTCACGGTGATCCCCTGCGCCTCGAACGCGCGCTGATGGCGTATGATATAGTCGCGCACGGTGGTACTCCACATGCCCCAGGGCAGATCGGTGTTCGTACCGAAAGCCTCCTGGTTCGTGAAGTTGCCCCAGCGCCCGATGCCCTGCCCGATGAGGAAGCTCATGCCCGCGCAGTCAAGCAGGTTCAAAAAGTTCAATTTAATCACCCTGCACGTGATGAACGCCGCGACCAGTCCCCCGATCAGCCCGCCGTAGATAGCGAGTCCGCCGTTCCACGTCTTGAATATCTCGGACAGGTTCTGGCCGTAGTAGTCCCACTCGAAAGCGACATAATAAAGCCTCGCGCCGATAACGCCGCCGACGGTGCCGAAGATCAGTATGTCGAGCATCTTGTTGAGATCCATCTTCCACTTGTACGCCACGCGCCCGCCCCAAAGCACCGCCAGCGTAAACCCGAACGCGATGATTGCGCCGTACCATTTGATACTGACCGTGTGCCCGAACAGCGTGAATTCCGCCAAAACCTGCCGTACCTTGAAAGCGTAGTCTATGCCCTTGAAATATACTTCGGTGTAGTCCATTTTGCAAGCCTCCCTTTTGAAATAAAGGTTTTTAATGCACGATTGGATTTATAATCGACAGCGCCGCCGTGTCCCCGTCCAGTATCTCTCTCAGCCGCCCGTTCACATCCTCCAGCGTAAGGCTTACGCACGTCTCCACCGTATCGAACAGCCCTGTGCCGCTGAAATGCGCCTCCATCAGGTCACGGGCGATATCCTCCACGTCGTTGTACATCATGACCATTCCGCCGTAGAGCTTCCTGCGCGCCCGCTCGAAGCTCTGCCCGCTTATGCCCGTTTCCTTGATCCTGGCAACCTCTTTTTTGATCTCGTCGGCGGTCTCCTGCGGCTTTGCGGACTCTCCTCCGAAAAAAGAGCACGCGAAGCCGTAGCCCGCGAAGTGCTCGAATGAAAAGCCCGCGTTGATCAGCCCGTCCTCCAGGAGTCTTTTATACAGCGGCGACGACTTCCCCGCGATAACCTCGTGGATAATTTCAGTGCACAGCGACTCTTTTACGCTTCTTTCCGGCGTGGAGATATCCTCCTTGTAGCCTAACAGGAAGTTCGGCGTACTGACGGCCAAGCTTTCCTCGACATACGTCCGCGCGGGCTTTGCGGGTTCCCTTTTGAACTCGCGCTGAACCGCCTTGCCCTCCTCCGCCTTTAACAGCCTGTCGGCTACCTCCAGCACGTCCTCGGGCGTCACGTTCCCGGCGACGGCCAGCACCATATTGCGCAGGCTGTAGAAGTTTTTGTAGCAGCCGTACAGCATGTCGGCCGATATCCCGGCGATGGATTCCTCCGTGCCCGCTATGTCGATCTTCACGGAATTCTCGTGGTAAAGCGCGCCCAGCAGGTTGAACATGACCTGCCATCCGGCCACGTCCTTGTACATGCGTATCTCCTGCCCGATGATGCCCTGCTCCTTGCGCACGGTCTCCTCGGAAAAGTACGGCGACTGCACGAAGTCAAGGAGTATCTCAAGATTTTCCTTGAAGCTTTGGGAGCACGAGAAGATATACGCCGTGCGGTCAAAGCTCGTAAAGGCGTTCGCGTAGGCGCCTGTTTTCGCGAACCGCTCGAACGCGTCCAGATCCTCGCTCTCGAACAGCTTATGCTCCAGAAAATGCGCCGTACCGGCCGGGATATCGCGGAAAGCTCCGTCGGCGTCCTGTATTTTCGTGTCGATCGAGCCGTATTTCGCCGCGAAAATCGCGTGGCTTCCCGTGTAGTCCGGCTTGGTCAGCACCAGTATCGTCAGCCCCGAGGGATGCTCCGCGCGGTAATAACTCTCATTAAGCCTGCCGTTTTCTATGATTTCAGTTTTCATCTTCGCCGTCCTCCTTTGTTCCGATCAGCATGAACACCGTATCCAGCGTCACCTTGTTCGCCGCTTCGCTTATCTGCTCCTGCGTTACCGCGTTGATCTCCGCCATGCGTTCCTCCGTCGTCTTTGTGACGTCCTCCAGCAGCTGCATCGAGTACCACTGGCAGAGCACCTCGGGCGAATCGTCATAGGAGCGCAGCGTCTCGTTGATCGACATGATCGACGCGTTGAAAGTGTCACTCGTAAAATCGCCGCTTCTGACAGCGTCGAGCTGCTCCAGTATCGCGGCCCTGGCCTTTTCCTCGTTTTCCGTCTCGATGCCGCTTTGCACCATCATCAACCCTTTTTCCTTGTCGAGCCTTGACGAGCAGTAGTAGCACAGGCTCATCTTTTCGCGGACGTGGGAAAACAGCTTCGAATACGTCCCGCCGCCGAAAACGTCGCACATCACGGTCATGGCGGAATCATAATCGTCCTTGCGGGCCATGCCGGCGCGGAATCCCATAACGAGCTTGCCCTGCTTGACGGCCATTTCCTCACTGTGGTATTTCATCTCCCCGGCTTCGGCGATGAACCTCGTGGAGGTCGCCGCCGGCCTGCGTTCGATGGACTCAAAGCGCTTTTTAAGCGACCGCGCGATTTCGTCCGCGTCCGCGCTGCCCACCGCCACGAAGCGTATGACCGCCGTCGCCAGCATGTTTTTCCACGCGGCGTATATCCTGTCCGGCGTCAGCGACAGGATGTCCTCTCTCGTTCCGTATCTGCTTTGGCCGAAAGGCTCGTCCGCGCACATCAGCTCCTGGCAACGGCGCATGGCGTATACCGTTTTATCGTCCAGCTCGCTCAACATGCGTTCCAGCAGGAGCCGCTTTTCAATGTCCACGTCCTCCTGCGTGAAGTTCGCGTCAACGAGCTTCGGCTCGAACAGCATGCACAGCAGAAGCTCCGCCGCGCTTTCGAGCACACTGTCGCCGCCCAGCGCGAACCTGTCGTCGATCGCGCTTATGCTTAAATTCACTGTCTGCGCCTCTCCCAATTTCGTGACGCTGGCCGACAGCGCCGCGCCGTACAGCTCGTCCAGATGCCCGTTCAGCGACGTGAAGTCGGGATATTTCGCGCATGAGCGGCGCAGAATATACACGAGCGCCGCGTTGGCCGCGATGTCGCCGCCCAAAGGCAGCGCCATGGTCACGCTGATCCTCCCCGTTTTGAACATGTCCGTTTTTACCGCGCAAAGATCGACGCCCTGCGCTATCTCGATTTGCCTGAGATCGCTCATTTTACATCTTTTCCTTTCTAAAGGTTAATGCGATATATACATTTTTGTTTTTCGCCGTCTAAATACATATCATTATCTGTCGGTAAATCAACGATTGCTTCAAGAACACCGCCCGCATACTCACAAGTTTTTCTTGAAGCAATATTGTCAGGATTACATGTGATGTATAAAAAATTCATCCCATGCATACGGGCTAATTCAAATAATAACAAACAAGCTTTTCCGGCATAATGGTTTCCTCTGAACGGTTCATAAATTGAATACCCGATGTTTCCTCCGAAATACAATTTTTCTGTATATCCGACACGAAAATTACAATGCCCTGCTTCTGTTCCGTCAAAACCAAGACATATTTTAAATTCATAGCAAGGTACCCATCTTTTTTCCGGATTAGCCTCAATCGTTCTGTCTAATTTTAAAAATATTTCATCAGATTTCAAATTAATCGTATCAAAAAACATTTTTTCCTCCTGTTCTCTTGTTGAGGTCTTGCCACAAATCATTATATACCAAAATATTATATATCATTCGCCGTCAAAATTCAAGGAAAATAAATACAAAAAAATAACATCCGTCCGTTGTATAATAAAAACGTACCCGTACATACTATTCACGAGAAGCATATAAGGAGTTGAAATGAATGCTTGACAGAATATCTCTGATTTTAGTTGTCATCGGTGCGCTTAACTGGGGCAGTATCGGACTTTTCCAATTTGACATCGTGGCCTGGATTTTCGGCGGACAGGGCGCGGTGGTCAGCCGTATCATTTATACGCTGGTAGCGCTGGCCGGAATATGGTGCCTCTCTTTG
This sequence comes from Oscillospiraceae bacterium, assembly GCA_009779495.1. Taxonomy (GTDB): domain Bacteria; phylum Bacillota; class Clostridia; order Oscillospirales; family Acutalibacteraceae; genus UBA1425. The sequence goes on from WRED01000015.1 coordinate 37,166, forward strand.
CTTTTCAGAGAAAACGCCGTTCTCAAGGACACGGCAGGCGACGATCTGACCTGACGCGCAACAGCGCTGTAAACGCGGAATTGGCGCAAGGGGCGGAAAGATCATTCTTTCCGCCCTCAGAACCTATTTTCAAGTAGTTTTATCGTTTTTAATGCAAATCGCGTGCCGAAATGATAGATGCCGGGTAAAACACGCGTCATTGCGAGCGCGGAGAAACGTTGAGTAATAACAATGTTCGTGCGCGAAGCAATCCAGTCAGCAAACGGTTCAGAGATTAGAAAAATAAAGTTGCATAACTGGATTGCTTCGCGCACCAACCCCGCTATAAAAAAACGCTTCTCTGCGCTCGCAATGACGCCCAACTTCTACCTATTATCTATTGTTTCAACACGCGATTTGTCTTTTTGCCCGCAAAAAAAGTTCTTGCCGCGCCGCAAACCTTGCGCAGCGCAAAATACGCCGCCATTCCGGCCAGTATCCCCGCGCAGTCAACGCCGATATCAAACAGCCTGCACGCGCGCCCCGGAATGAAAATCTGATGGATCTCGTCGCTCACGGCGTACACAAAACATATCAGAAACGGCAGAAACGGAGAAAATTTTTTCCTTTCGCGGCTCACGTATACGGCGTTACAGCACAAAAATGCAAGCCCGACATACTCCAGAAAGTGCGCGACTTTCCGAAACGTGTTGTGGTCTATGTACCGAAACAGAAAAGCCAGCGGAGAGTTCATCGCTTCCTCGCTCTGCTGCGATGAAACCTCGGCGCTTTGGTGCGACAGGTAAAAGATCAGGCCCATGCACGCAAGCACCAAAAACCAGGAGAATATGATCGTGATTGCCCGTTTATTTTTATTCATGTTCAGTCCCACTCGTCAAGTTAATCAAACTTTACCGCCGACATAAAGCTCACCGTCTTTCCCGCCGGGCATAAATATATCCCCTCCGCGTTCTCCGCCAGCGCGAAATACTGCGACGCGTGATAAAGCGGGTAAACGGCGGCGTTTTGCAAAAGAAAGGTCTCCGCCGTACGGCAGCCCTCCACGACGGACATGGAGGTACCCGCCGAGATCACTTCCCGGACGATGTTGCTGTAGGTCTCGGAGTTCAGTCCGACAATATTGCGCTTCGCGCCGGGCAAAAAGTCCGTCAGGCTGAGGACCGCGGACGCGCTTTGAACCGTCACGGGATAAAGCGCCGCGTCGTAGTTCCCTGACTCGACGGCCTTTTTCAGCTCGGGCAGTTCCTTTACGTTGACGCTCACCTTGACCGAAACGCCGAAAGCCTGCTGCCATCTCTGGATGACCCGCTTCACGGGCTGCTCGTTTTCCGGCGTGCACAGCACCGTAAAGCCTGCGGACGAAAGCTCCAGCTCTTTCAGCCCCTGTTCCCACAAATCTTTTGCCTGCGCCGCGTCAGTCTGCGGAAAAACCGCGCTTCCGGCCACCTCGCGGTACTCCTTGTCGCCCACGCGGACGCAGCCCGGCAGCAGTCCGTTCGCGCGCGCGCGTTCGCCGGGGAATTCAAACATATTATAGTCGGTCGCCCTGCACAGCGCGAGCCGGACGTTCAGATTCCCAAGTACATTCCCCGCCGTGTTGAAGCACAGGCTCCACGTGGTGTTTTGGTAAGACTTTATCCGCCCCGCGTTTTTCCACTGCGCGGCATCCGCCTCGTTTATTGGCCCCGCGTCATAGGTGCCATCCGACACTTCTTTTTGGAATCCCGCCTCATACGGCTTCACGTACAGGCTCACGGTAAGAGGCTTCGCAACGCTTTCGCCGCAGTAATCGACGTGCCTGCGCAGAAGCATCGATTTGTCCGCCGACCACTTTGACAGGTAAAACGGGCCGTTGCACAGGGTGTAGTCTATGGACAGCCCGTACTTGCCCTTCGTCGCCGTAAAGAACGTCTCGCTGCACGGCATACAGATGGGCTGCGTCAGTATCAAAAGGAAATCGGCGCAGCGCGTGCCGAGCGTAATGCGCAGGGTATGGTTGTCAACCGCCTCGACGCCAAGCTCCGTTGCCGGGAGCGCGCCGCTGTTGACGGCCTGGGCGTTTTGGATGACGAAGAGCGTATCGGCATTCGGGGCGTTCGTCTCGGGCGAAAGCGCACGGCGGAAGCCGAACACAAAGTCGTGAGCCGTGACGGACGTCTCAAAGGTGTCCTTAAAGTCCTCTCCCAATATCTTTTTAAAGTTGTCGATGAGATGCCACTTCGTATCCTTGCGCAGATAAAAGGTATACGCAAGCCCGTCGGCCGACACATCCACCGTCTCCGCCACGCCGGGAATAATGGCGCCGCTTTCGTCGAGCCTTACCAGCCCCTCGAACAGGTTGTTGATGACTGTGCCCGCCGTGTCATTGGCGCATATCTGCGGATCGAGGCTGCCGGGATCGGACGCGATGGGATACACGAAAGAGCGGTTATGGCCGTCGTCCTTTTTGCAGGAGGACAGCGAAAACAGCACTGCGCATACACAGCATACGGCGATGAGCTTTTTTAACATCAGCGTAATCCTCCTTTGATGGATTTATAGCTGTAGAAAATGCTTATTTTGGACATTTGATCTTTTTCACTTTATCAAATAGCTTTGGCTGAATATCCGGATACGTTAGATTTTCAGGTTCATTATCAAAAAAACTGATCTTTTCGATTTCAGTATCAGGAAGCTTGCCCAATTTTTTTATTGTAGCATAACATAACAATCCATAGCTTTCGTTATCCCGTTTCACTGAATATATACAAATTGCTTCTAAATCAAATTCTATTGCGCCTGTTTCTTCTTGTAATTCTCTTTTTGCAGTTTCCAAAGGGGTTTCTCCTGCTTCTACGTGACCGCCGGCTATTTCCCAAGTTTCTCGTTCTTTATGTTTGCAATAAATCCACTTACCATTATAAATACTTACAATAACAGCAAATTTAAGCAGAGAATCGTCAATTTCTTCTAATTCGTAAAATTTAACCTCTAACATTTTGCCCTCCGAAAATACAAATTTTCTACAGAACGGCGCGCCGAGGGTGACGCGCCCTGCATTCAGCGCACTGCGTTCCCAACACGTTAATTCTCCATTCTCAATTCGTCTTCTCATCCTGCGCCCTTGCAAGCGCCTCCGCGAAAGCATTCCCGCCCGCCGTCTGCGCCCTTTGGCTCTGCAAATACTTCTCCACGTCTCGCTTGCCCGCCCCCGCCGTGTCACGCCGCTTGTCAAAGTCTGACACGCGTTCCCTGTATCCGCAGACGCATGAAAAGATTTTCTTGTCGTCCTCGCCGCGCATCTCAAGCTTTTTGTGGCAGTTCGGGCACCGGGCGTTTGTAACGATGGCCACGCTCTTTCTGTAGCCGCAGTCCCTGTCCGGGCAGACGAGCATCCGTCCCTTTTTGCCGTTGACGTCCAGCAGGTATTTGCCGCAGTCGGGGCACTTGTCCCGCGTCACGTTATCGTGCGTAAATTTCGCTTCGCTGGCCACGACGGACCGCACGAGCGACGCGGCGTATTCGCGCATCTCTTCCGTGAACCTGTCGCTTCTCTCGGCGCCCTTGGCTATCTGCTGGAGACGCTGCTCCCACTTGGCCGTAAGCTCCGCCGACTTCAGATCGACCGGCACGATGGAAACAAGCTGCTTGCCCTTGGACGTGGGGTGCAGCTCCTTGCCCTTGCGCTCGATGCAAAACGAGTCGAATAGCTTCTCAATGATATCCGCCCGCGTCGCCGGGGTGCCCAAGCCGCTCGTCGTTTCCAAAACGGAGCGCAGCTTTTCGTCGTCAACCTGGCCGAAGGGCTTCTCCATCGCCGTCAGCAGCGTCGCCTCGGTATACCGCGCGGGCGGCTTCGTTTTGCCGCTTATGACCCTGCAATCTTTGACATGCATCACCGCACCCTGGCGCATTTCGGGCAGATTCTGCGAGCGGGTGTCGGGATCGTCGTCCTCGTCGTCGGACGCGGACACGCCGTAAAGCTCTTTCCAGCCCGCGCTTCTGACCGTGTGCCCTTTGGCGTAAAAGTGATTTTTGTCAACCGCGATTTTCACTTTGACTTCCTCGTATTCAAACGCCGGACTCAGCACCGCCAAAAATCTCCGCACGACAAGATCATAGATGTTGCGTTCCTCATGGGAAAGGCTCAACAGGTTGACGAACTGTTCCGTCGGGATGATGGCGTGGTGGTCGCTCACCTTGCTATTATTGACGATATACTTCGTCGGAATCGGCTTTGCGCGCAATATCTTCTGCGCGAACTCTTTGTACGGCCCGACTGAAACCGCTTTCAAACGGTCCGGCAGGGTAGGCGCCACGTCGTCCGTGATGTAGCGCGAGTCCGTGCGCGGATAAGTCAGCAGCTTGTGGGTTTCGTACAGGCTTTGCATCAGCGACAGCGTCTGCTTCGCGGAGTAGGCGTACTTTTTGTTTGCGTCGCGCTGCAGCTCCGTCAAGTCGTATGCGGCGGGCGGCGGCTGATTCTTGTACTCCTTTTTGACCTCCGTCAGCGCGGCTTTTTTGCCGCCGGCCGACTTGGCTATTGCCTCGGCCTGTTCGCGCTCAAAAAAGCGGGACTGATTTTTTGAGTCCTTGTACGTTGCGGTAAAGCCGCCGAAGTCCGCCATAACCGTGAAATAATCCTTCGGCTTAAACTTCGCGATCTCCTCCTCGCGCCTGACGATAAGCGCCAGCGTCGGCGTCTGGACGCGCCCGGCGGCGAGCTGGGCATTATGGCGGCACGTCAGCGCGCGCGTCACGTTCAGCCCGACGAGCCAGTCGGCCTCGCTTCGGGCGGAGGCTGAGTAAAACAGGTTGTCGTAGTCTTTCGCCGGCTTGAGGTTTTGAAAGCCGCTTTTGATCGCGGCGTCCGTCTGCGACGATACCCACAGCCGCTTCGTCACGCCGCGCCAGCCGGCTTTTATCATGATCCACCGCGCGACCAGCTCACCCTCACGGCCTGCGTCCGTGGCGATGACAAGCTCGTCCACGTCGGACCGCTTCATCAGCGCCGCCACGGCCTTGAATTGCTTCGACGTCTCTTTGATGACGACAAGCTGCATCTTTTTCGGCAGCATGGGCAAGTCCTCAAGCCGCCAGGTCTTATATTTGCCGTCGTAGGCCTCGGGGTCGGCCAGGGTCACGAGATGGCCCAGCGCCCACGTCACGATGTACTTTGGCCCGATGATGCAGCCGTCGGCGTTTTGTTTGCAGCCCAGTACGCGGGCGATATCGCGGGCGACGGAGGGTTTTTCGGTAAGAACAAGGATTTTACCCATCTTTCAACACAACCTTAATGGTTTCTCATAGATATTTAATTATACATGATGTAAGCGTTGAAAGTCAATAAAATTTTTGCGAATCACTATCTAAATTTACAGGTTTGACTGTTTTCCACTTTCCCACACTACACGAATTTGCTCCCCCAAGCATAACGCCCGGGGGAGCTTCGTGTAACAGCAGCCAAAATTGTTACGGAGTGCCGTGCGCCTGCCTGTACGCTTCCAAATCCATCGGGACAAGCTTATCCACATCCACAAAATCGATCCAGGATTTCATCTTGGCCCAGTCATAGGGGCGGTGCAGCCAGACGTAGGTGTTATACGGCTCGACCATGGCCGCGCTGAACCTGTCAAGGCCCAGCAAGACGCATTCGTAGAACAGCGCCTTGTTGTTGCGCAGCCTGTTGGGGTTGCACCAGGAGTAATCGCCGATCATATAGTTGGCTTCGTGAAGCTTCAGGCACAGCCGGGTGCGTTTGACGGCCAGCAGCTGATCCTTGTTTCCCGCCGCGGCTTGCTCGGCTTTGTCGAAGAGCGCGTCCATCTTCCTGCACTCGGCGGGCGTCAGATAGGTGAAAACCTCGACGCGGCCGAACACGCCCAAATGGTTCATGCCAATTGTTTTGTTCGTAAAATAATCAAGGAATTCCCTGACATAGGGGGCCGCGCCCCTGCCGTAGTAGGCGTTCATGAACTCGTCCATAATCTGGTTGGTGTTTTGGTAGGGATCCCACAGCAGCTTGGCCAGCAGGTAGCCGCGCATCTCCCCGAACTCGCCGCTGGCGCTGCCGGGAAGCACCTCTGTCCCGCCCGTGTCATAGCCTTGCTCGTATACGCCGCGCACGCTGTTTTCCACAAAGAATTGGAGGTTTGCGGCCAGCACCTGGAAGTTCGGATAAATGGCGGGGTAGAATTCAAAGCAGGTCGTATAATCCCAGACATACATCTGCGCGCCGTTGACCTTGCACAGCTCATTCCATTCCCTCATGTATTGGGCCAAAGCGCTTGTATGGGGCTTCATATCCGCGAAAATACCGTCACTGCCCCTGCCGTGGCCGCAGTCCTCCAGCGGGTGGACAAAGCAGGAGCCCATCGTACAGAAACGCACGATGACGTTCTTATCGGGAACGATGTTTTTCGGCGGCTTTACGGTGTAGGTGTAGGCAAAGGTGTCAATCAGGATGTCGGGCCTGTGGGGGAATCTTTCTTTAACAGCTCTGGCGATCTCATTCGTGAACCAGATGTTCGTGCCGGACGGGCCGCCGTACATCGCGTCCATGGCCAGGCAGTTGTCGCACTGGCAGGGATAGTCGTTGTCCTCCTGGGTGACGGACACGATCTTGAAGTTCGGATCATTCTCGTGGTGGCTGATCCACTCAAACACGCCGTCCCGGACAATCTCGAATACCCTCGGGTTCGTCAGGCAGCGCTGGTGCGGGGTCCATTCTCCCCGGTCCTTCTGGTAGGAAAACAACGTCGGCTCGGCCGCGAACATCGACTGGGGAAGTAAAAACCACAGCGTATGGCAGAAGCCGCCGAAGTAGTTGAACTGGTTGCCGTACTCTGCTCCCATACCCATACCCATAAAGGAGTTGAGCTTATGGAAGGCCTTGAACTCGGGGTACAGGTAAACATACGGCCAGTAATCGTCCCGGTAATCCAGCATGGGATTCTGCGCGTCGTACAGCTCGTCCTTAATAAAGATTGTCTGCTTCTTCGGCGTGGTTCTCAGCTCCGGGGTGTACCAGCGGCATCCCAGCTGCTCCTCGATAAAGCTGGCGCAGCCGTACATCGTGCCCCGGCCGTTGGCCGCGCTGCCGCTGATGAAGATGTTGTCTCCGACGGTCATTTTGACGAAGCTCTCGTCGGTTTCAAGCGCGTTCACGGCGGATTCCAGCTCACTGCCGCCCAAAGCCGTTTTACCGATGGAAATAAACTTGCCCGATTCATAGGCCGATTCGGCGATAACCGTCAAAGGCCCGGGCGCGTTTTTGTCCCTGCCCAGCATTTCATTCAGGAATTCGTTGAGCCAGCGCGCGCCCGTATAAAACGATTGCGGAGCGCCGTCGGGAATCACAATAACGTAATCGGTTTCGCCGTCCTCAAACAGCCGCAGCCCCTCGGTGACCTCCCCGGCCGCCGCGTAAGCGCCGCCGCCGTAATCGACCGCGCCCTTGGGTATGTCGTAAATCAGGGGCGCGAAAGCGGACTGGAAGAATAGCAGGAGGCTGACAAAAAATGTCTGTATCATTGCCATAAAAAACAACCGTCCCCTCGTTTTATTTTTGGGTTCATTTTATTATAACAAGGCAGGGAGTTGGTGTCAAGGATTTAACTTGATAAAGCGGCAAATTTTTCACGGCAAAAAAATTTGACGAACAAGGTGGTTTCGTGATATAATATTAGGGCGTGTTTGAAAAACCCCACGAGCACAGCTTTTTGGCGATTTTTCCGTCGCACCGCGTTAAAATTTCTTGAAATACGGGCGTATTCCTTCAAAATTTTACCTTGTGCGGCGAAAAAATCGCTCAAAAATCTGCACACGGGGATTTTTCAAACACGCCCTAAT
>WRED01000016.1 GCA_009779495.1 Oscillospiraceae bacterium
ACTTTTAGCATTACATCGCGAGCGGCAGGCGGCTTATTTGGGCGGCCTGCCGTTTTTTTATTTAACAATCTCCCTTGCAAACCGCCCCGCCGCGTGCTATACTTTTCAAAATAATTAGGGGGCATGATGACGTGAAACAGGATATCAAAATTCATGCTGAAATCTCTCACAGGGATACAGAATATCTCTATAAGGCCGTGCTCGACAACGGTGACACAATAAACGTCAAGGAGGGCAGCGTGGCTGAAGGAGAGAGCGGTCGGATATATCATGGTGTCTGGCGCGAATACGACGATGATGAATTTGAACTGCTGGGGTGGAGCGAGGATGTTGAGGTGGAGACGGTGATAAAATAGGGTGGAAAATCAAGAAAAAACCTATAAAAGCTTGTCGCACGACACTCAAATTAGAAACAGGTTAGCAACAAAACATTCTGCAATGCTTGTATATAAAGATCACAAACTATCCAAGAGATAGAAAACAATCAAAATCCACAACCCCAACTCCCCGCGTATCAACAAAACCGTTGGTACGCGGGAACTTTTTTTGTGTCAAAAGCCGTCCTCAAAAATATAATAAGATATAAGCCTTAACCCGAAAGGATTGATTCACGTTGTCAAGCGATAATATGCAAACGATGATCGAAAAATACAGACGCGAGCTGATGGAGTTCAACAAAAGAAATCCGCGCAAAAAAACGAATCCCAAGCCTGCCTCGGCACCCAATCCGGAAAATCCCCAGAAAGCTTTCCCTCCCGAGCCTGCGCTGAAAATCGTTCCCACGCCGTCCCTTGAACCTGTTCCCGAACCCGCTCTCCCGCCGCCTGAACCCTTGCCGGAACCCATAACCGCTCCTGTCCCCGAACCCGTTCTCCCGCCACCCGAACCACTGCCCGAACCCATAATCGTTCCTGTCCCCGAACCCGTTCTCCCACCGCCTGAACCTCTGCCGGAACCTATAATCGTTCCTGTCCCCGAACCTGTTCTCCCGCCACCCGAACCACTGCCCGAACCCATAATCGTTCCTATGCCCGAACCTGTTCTCCCGCCGCCCGAACCACTGCCTCCCGCCCTCTTGTCCCTGCCCACTAACCCGCCCCCGATGCCTGATTCCTTACCCCTGATTACCAGCTCGCCCTACATAAACACCTGCCGCCAGGGCAATTGCAAAAGCATGAGTGACTTTCTGAGCTATTGCGATAAGACGGGTATTCTCAGGGTCGGTGCCCATGCGGCCTCGGAGGCGTTTCCCGTCCAAAGCGCCAGAGTGACCGTCAGTAAAACCATAGACGGCGGCACAAAGGTCTTTTACACGGAGCGTACGGACGCAAACGGCGTGGCATACGGCATGACGCTTCCCGCGCCCGACAAGTCGCTGGCGGCTTATCCGTCGGCGCATATGCCCTTTGCCTCCTATGACGTCACGGTCGAGCACCCGAAATACGTGACGATGAAGCACAAAAACTGCGCAGTATTCGACGGATTGGAGACTGTCCAAAGCTTTGAGCTGATCCCGAGGATTCCGGGACTTGACAGGCCCGAGCCTGTCGTCCGCGACGAGCCTGAGCCGGACTTCGGCAGGTACGTCGGCGATGGCGAAGTAAAGGCCGCGTCCGGTGGCGACATGCTTTCTCTCGACGGAGATGATGCCGATACGCTCCGGCGGCAGCTGAACCGTGTTTCCGCCAACTATCCGGCCATTCCAAGGACGGCGGCGGACGATTCCTCAGGCGGCGGACTCGACGACGCGGCGAAAAAATCAGTGGCCGCGTTTCAGCAAATATTCAGCCTGCCGGTCAGCGGCGGCGTTGACGAAGCCACCCGCGACAAGCTGAACCGGGTCTATGACTCGGTCAGCGAGCTGTCTAGGCTGTACAGCGAGGGTATCACCATAGACGAGCTTGAGCGGCTGTTCTCCGGCGAGCTGAAGCGCGGCTCGAAAGGCAAGCCCGTGCAGATTATGCAGTATTTCCTGTCGTTCATCGGGCATTTCAACCGCGACGTGCCCATCATAGCCGCGGACGGCATTTTCGGCGTGGATACAGAGACCGCCGTCCGGGCGTTTCAGCGCGCCTACGGGCTCAGGGAGGACGGTATCGCCGGCAGGAAAACATGGGATATGATACTCCGCGCTTACAGCAGCGTTTTGGACGCGCTGCCCAGCGAATACCTCTCCTACTCGTCGCTGTATTATCCCGGCTACTTCATCCAGAAAGGAGCCAGCGGTAAGGTGGTGGAGCAGCTGCAATCTTTCCTGCGCACTATCGCGCGGCACAACAGCGGCATTCCGATGGCCGAGACGGACGGCAGCTACGGCGTGAAAACAGAGAGCGCGGTGTCGGCCGTCCAAAGACTCGCGGGGATCCCCGTGACGGGCGAGGTCGGTCCGATGACGTGGAACGCGATCATCAATATGTACAATGAATACAGGTGAAAATTCTGTAAATAATAAATGCGCGTGGAATTTCGCTCCATGCGCATTTTTTTCTTGAGAGTAAGGATGGTCGTATACATGCCCAACACCGCTTTTTTTACCGATGACTTCACCGCAAACGTCTCCATGATGGACGGCCTGCTTCGCGTCAATAACAGCTTTGACCTGGTCGGGCGCAACATCAAGTTCGCGTCAAAAAACGCGAAAATATATCTCGTTGACGGCTTTATACGGGAAGAGATCATGGTCAAGATCATGGGCGACATGCTGATGATCACGCCGGAAAAGCTGGAGGGAGTGACCGAATCCCGTGACTTTGCCGACAAATTCATCCCGTATATGGAAACTGACGTCATGGCGGATACGGAAAAATTCATGACGCTTGTACTGTCGGGCGCGGCGGGAATCCTTGTGGAGGGGTATAAGGAGGCCATTGTGGTCGATGTGCGGACATACCCGATGCGCTCCGTTGAGGAGCCTGACAGCAGCCGCGTGCTGATGGGGCCCCACGAGGGCTTTGTCGAAACCCTGATCTTCAATACGGCCATGCTCAGGCGGCGTCTGCGCGACCCCATGCTGACGGTGGAAACCATGCAATTGGGCAAGCGCACGAAGCTCGACATCGCGATATGCTACCTTGACGACAAGGTGGACCGCAAGCATCTGAGGAGGCTCAAAAACAACCTGTGCAAAATCGAGGCGAATACGCTGACCATGGGACAGGAGAGCATACTCGAGAGCCTGTCCCATGGTCAGCGGTACAACCCGTTTCCAAAGGTGCGCTATACGGAGCGCCCCGACGCGGCGGCGGCTATCATAGCCGAGGGCAGCATTGTCATGATCATCGACAACACACCCGCCGCCATGATCGTCCCCACAAGCTTTTTCGACTTCATGCAGGATACCAACGACTTCTATTTCCCCGCGATTATCGGGACGTTTCTGCGGCTTGTGCGCATCACCGTCTCGGCTCTGAATTTTTTGGTCATACCCGTCTGGTACGTCTTAATTACGCATGAACAATATATCCCCGCCTGGCTCGACTTCATCAAGATCGAGGAGCCGGTGAGCCTGCCGATCTTTGTCCAGCTGCTGATCATCGAGATGATCGTGGACACTTTGCAGTTGGCGGCGCTCAACACGCCGAAGTCACTGAGCAGTTCTTTCAGCCTGATAGGCTCGCTGGTACTTGGTGAATTCGCCGTTAAAGCGCAGTGGCTCGCGTCGGAGGTCGTTTTGTACATGGCTTTCGTGGCCATCGCGAACTTCGCGCACTCCAGCTTTGAGCTTGGCTACGCGTTCAAGATATCGCGGCTGTTTATGCTTGTCGCGACCGCGATCTTCGGGATGTACGGCTTTATCGGCTCGTTTTTGCTCGTTTTCATCATGCTTGCGACGACGAAAACAGTGACCGGGCGGCGGTATCTGTACCCGTTCATACCGTTCAACGCAAAGGCGATGGGGCGGCTGTTTATACGGCGGCCGCTGTCGAAGGACAATAATTGAGAACCTGCGTGCGTATGGATGCACACAGGTTCTCAAGTTCGGAGTTCCTAATTAAACAGGTAAACTCTTGTCTCATACGGCTTCGTAACTATGGTATTGCCCTGAGCCGTCACATCCTTATAATTCTGGAACACAAGCTCGCCCTTTTGGAGGTCAAAGCCTTTCGGCGCGGTCAGCTTCACGGGCTTATCCGTGAACGAGCAGATCACCAGCAGGCGCCTGCCCTTGTAATTGCGCTCGTACACGTACAGATTGCGGCTTGATTTGAAATGCTCCTTATAGTCGCCGTAGATCACAAGCTCGTTTTCCTTGCGGAACTTGAGCAGCGCGCGGTAGAAATGCAGCAGGGAATCCGCGTCATTTTCCGCCGCCTCGACGTTGATCTCCGTGTAATTCGGGTTCACGCCGACCCAGGGAGCGCCCGCCGTGAAGCCCGCGTTTTTGGCCGCCGACCACTGTACGGGAGTCCGGGCGTTTTCACGCGTGGCTTTGTTGGCAATGCTCAAAATGCGCTTTTCCGAAAATCCAAACGACCTGAACGTCTTGCGCATGTTGTGCGCCATGACGTCCTTGAAGTCGTCGAAGCTGCCGCGCTCGGTGTTGAGCATACCGATCTCCTGTCCCTGATACACAAAGGGCGTGCCGCACTGGCAGATATACATGGCCGCCAGCATTTTGCCGCTTTCCACGCGGTACAACGGATCGCCGTAGCGGTTTATGATGCGCGGATGGTCGTGGTTTTCGAGATACAGCGCGTTCCACGCCGTGCCGTACATGCCGCGCTGCCAGCGGGAGAACGCCTTTTTCATCCTTTTGAGGCTGAACGGCGTAACGATCCAATCGGTAAAAATACAGTCGGCGCCCATATGCTGGAAGTGGAACATGAGGTCGAGTACCTGATTGCCGCCCTCTTCAATATATTTCTTCGCTTTCTTCGGCGTCATCATGGGAGCCTCGCCCACGGTGAACGCGCCGTAAGGCTCCAGCACTTCTTTGCGGAACTCCGTGAGATAATCGTGCACCTTCGGCAGGCCAGAGTAGTGCTCCATGCCGACCGCCGCGGGAATCGGGAAGCCGTTGGGCAGGCCCTCGCGCTTGGCTATGTAGGTGATCACGTCCTCGCGGAAGCCGTCCACCCCCAGATCGAGCCAAAAGCGCATGATGTTTTTGACCTCTTCGCGCACCGCCGGGTTCGACATATTCAGGTCGGGCTGTTTTTTCGCGAAAATGTGCAGATAATATTCGTCAAGATCGGCGTCATACTCCCACGCGCCGCCCTCGAACAGGGACTTCCAGTTGTTCGGCGGCTTTTTACCGCCGGGCTTTTTGCCCTTGCGCCAGTAATAGTAGTCGTGATACGGGCTGTTTTTGTCCGCGCGGCCCTGCTTGAACCACTCGTGCTCGTCCGAGGTGTGGTTCACGACAAGATCCATGATGATTTTGATGCCGCGCCTGTGCGCTTCATCCACCAAGGTCTTGAACTGCTCCAGCGTCCCGTAATCCTCGGAGATATTGCGGTAGTCGGCGATGTCGTAGCCGTAGTCGGCATTGGGCGACGTGTACAGCGGCGAAAACCAGATGGCGTCCACGTTCAGGCTTTTGATGTAGTCGAGCTTCGAGATAACGCCCTCCAGGTCGCCGATACCGTCGCCGTTGCCGTCGCAGAAGCTGCGCGGCCAGATCTGGTAGACGGACATCTCTTTGTACCAGGTTTTGTTGATTGGTGTTGACATATTTTACCTTCCTCTCTGCTAACAAGTTTTATTTAACTCTTTTAGATTTTTGTATTGACTTTGAATTTTACAACCCCTCCGCCCCTGCGGGGGCACCTTCCCTTACAGGGGAGGAATTGGCAGTTAAGCCTCGTGTTTCCAAGCCTCCCCTGCAAGGGGAGGTGGCGCGAAGCGCCGGAGGGGTTGTGAAACGTAAAAAACCAATACAATCGCCTAAAACAGCATTTTATTTTATCCATTTATGGCCACGGGGAAACATGCGAATCAACGCGCCGTTGAGCCAGGCACGCTGTTCTTCATTCATTTTCATCGAAGCGTTTTCAAAATCAAGCTGATAATCCGGGCTTTCGGACATGGTTGACTTGTACAAAAGTACCAGCTCGGGAGTCAGATAGGGAATCTCCTTGACTTTGATCACCGCACTGTCAAGCTTCATTTTTATGTCTTTATTTTTCGCGTATAAAAATTCCCCGTCCCTGCGGTCATTGAACAGAAGCTCGATAAAATCCAGATCCGTCTGTTCCGAGCCGTCAAATTCGACGGCGAACATATCCTTTTCGTGAGCCGTGAATTTGTAATGCGCATTATCGGGCCGGACGCACCAGATGTTTGACTTTATCCGTTTCTGCGTTTCAACACCGCCGATTTTGTGCAAAAACGCGCACCCGCAAGGCTCATACATATCCCAGCCGTCGTTCAACATGCGCTGAACGATTGCGTCTCTGTCCTCCCGGTAAACCGCCACGTCCAAGTCCTTATGCGGACGCGTCTTTTGCCCTAAAAATAAATCTATCGCGTAACCGCCGCACACGGCGTAATCCACGCCTAAATGGATCATGAATTCGTTCAGCACGCCAAGTAAATCCATAGACCTTTCCTCACGTCTGATTCAGGTTTTCCCTGCCGAACCTCATGGGAAGCAGCTTGTTAAGCGTCATGACGGTCAGCCCCCCGTTTTTGCCGGACATAACGACCTGAAACTCCCCGCCGCAGAACTCCGCCAAAACCTGCCGGCACACCCCGCACGGCGCGCACGCCGCCCCGCCGCCTGACAGCGCGGCGACCGCTATCGCTCTAAAGTCACGTTCGCCGTCCAAAACGGCCTTGAACAGAGCCGTCCGTTCAGCGCAGACAGTAGGGGAGTAGGCGGCGTTTTCAATGTTCGCGCCGGTGTACACGTTGCCGCTTTCGCACAAAAGCGCCGCGCCGACTTGAAAGCCCGAGTATGGCGAATAGGACTTCTCCGCGGCGTTTGCGGCCAAAGCCAGAAGCTCATGGTGCGTCATGGTTGTAACCGTTCCTTTTCTAAAAAAATATGATGTATCTATCATACCCGTTTGGATTATTTTTGTCAAGTTGATCGACGGCCTTGAAACACGAAATTTGCAAAAAACGCTTGCATTCGGCCCGCGTTTCTGTTACATTATATCTTACGAATAAGAACCTGCATCCATATGAATACAGGTTCTAAAATCCAAACATAAGGGAGATGTTCTTTTCTATGGTAAGGGAACGCAATCTGGCAATTGACCGTTACAGGGGCCTGGCGATTGTGCTGATGGTGCTGGTGGACGCCTTGGAGGACGTGGCGCGGGTGCCGGCCTGGTGCAAGCACGCGCCGGACACAGGCTTTACAATCGCCGACCTGGTGGCGCCGATGTTCATTTTCGCCATCGCGGCCACCTACCGGCAGTCCTTTCTGCGGCGCGCCGAAAAAGGCGGCGCATACGCCCACTTCACGGGGCGATACCTGGCCATCATCGGCTTGGGCGCCATCTTCAGCGCGGGCGGCTCGGTGGTGGAGTTGGCCACGACCTGGGGGGTTCTGCAGGCCATCGGCGCGGCCGGACTCATCACGCTGCTGGTGATCAAGCTCCCCACGCTTGCGCGCGCGGGCGCCGGACTCGGCATTCTGGCCGCGTTCCAGCTGGCATCCAGCCTTAGTCCCGGCTTCGCGGAGGGTGTATTTACGGGCGACCACGGCGGGTTCACCGGCTCGCTCTCATGGAGCGCCATGCTGATCCTCTGCACCGTCATAATTGATCTCTACAACAAAGGGATCAAGCCTTTCCTGCTCGGTACGGGCGTCCTTTCCGTTCTGGCGGCGGGTTCGCTGTTCCTCGTGCCCATCTCGAAGCACCGCATGTCGCTGTCCTACGTGCTGGTATCCGTGGCGCTGTGCGCCGTGTTGTACCTCCTCGCGGACATGCTGTCAAAGAAGCTCCCCGCCAAAAAAGGCCTGCTTGTCTGGTGGGGCGAAAATCCGCTGCTTCTCTACGTTTTGCACCTGATCCTCCTGATATTGGCAAGGATCCCTTTCGAGGAGGTCAAGCCCCTTGTTCCCGGCCTGGCGGCCGTCGCTGCGATGGTCGTCCTGTTGAGCCTGATTGCCTGGGCGCTGCACAGGAAGGACAAGCGCTTCTCGCTGTAAAAAAAGGCTTTTGCAAAAAAACCTGGCCCCGCAAAAATTGTCAAATTGATCGACGGCTATCTTGACTTTTTCGTCATAAGATCGTATAATTTTTGTGGGGCGAGCGGTCTTGCCTTGGTGGCGTTGCCAAGGTATATAGCCGAGCCGATTTTCAAGTGGTTCGGCTATACATAAGACGTTAGGCTGTTGTGTCTCCCTCCGCAAGGAGGTGATGCGAATGGGCTATGTTACATATTCTGACTTGTTTCAGTTTGTCGGAATTTTGGTCAGCATAATCGGACTGATCCTTGTGATAGTCCGCTCTTCCGCAGATAGAAACGACAAATAGCCGCCCAGCTCTCCACAAGCAAGCGGCTATTTTCGTTTAGATAATTGATTCTGGAGACGCAACCGTCGCAGGCAATCCGCAGATTGTCTTGGCAACACCATCTCCATTTACATTATACACAAAGCGAACCGACTTGTGTGTAATACAAATTGTCGTACAACAAGGAACGATAGCATGAATCAAAAGCTTTCCGACTATATCGCGGACTTCCTCGCTCAAAGCGGTATCACCGATGTTTTTACCGTCACGGGCGGCGGAGCCATGCACCTCAACGACTCTTTGGGTCACCATGAGCGTCTGCGCTGTACCTATAACCATCACGAGCAGGCCTGCGCCATCGCTGCCGAAAGCTACGCGCGGATACACGGCAGGATCGCGGCGGTCTGCGTCACGACGGGCCCCGGCGGGATAAACGCGCTGACGGGTGTCGCCGGCGGCTGGCTTGACTCTGTCCCGATGCTGATTATCTCCGGCCAGGTGCGTTATGACACGACCGCCCGCAGCACGGGTCTCGGCATCCGTGCCATGGGCGACCAGGAGTTTGATATCTGTGCGGCCGCGAAGTCCATGACGAAATACTGTGAAGTGGTCATCGACAAAAGCAGGATCAGGTATTGCCTGGAAAAAGCGCTGTATCTGGCCCAAAACGGCCGGCCCGGCCCGTGCTGGCTTGATATCCCGCTGGATATTCAGGGCGCGTTTACGGAGACGGACGGGCTTATCGGCTACGATGAAAGCGAGTACGAGAGTACGCTTCCGTCGGCCCCGTCCGACGCGCTTTTGCTGGACATCATAGAAAAAATCAGGCAGGCTGAGCGTCCGGTTTTCAACGTCGGGAGCGGCGTGCGCGGCTCTGACGGCTTTGAGGTATTCGGGCATGTGGCCGAAAAGCTGAACATGCCCCTGGTCACAGGCTGGAACAGCATCGACGCCGTGCATGACTCGCACCCGCTGTACACGGGACGCGCCGGTATTATGGGCGACCGTGCCGGGAACTTCGCCGTGCAGAACAGCGATCTGCTTCTGTCTGTCGGCAGCCGTTTGAGCATCCGGCAGGTCGGCTACAACTATAAAACGTGGGCGCGGGAAGCATACACCATCGTCGTGGACATCGACGCGGAGGAGCTGAAAAAGCCGACGCTTCACGTCGATATGCCCGTTCACGCCGACGCGAAAGCTTTTCTGAAGCGGCTTGACGCGCTCCTGCCCGGAGACAAGCTGACCAAGCGAACCGATTGGCTCAAGCAGTGCCGCGCGTGGAAGCAAAATTATCCCGTCGTACAGCCGAAGCATTGTGCTGTGAGCGGCGGGTACGCCAACGTATACTGCTTTATAAAAGAACTGAGCCGCCGTCTGCCCGAGGGACAGGTGACCGTCGTCGGCAACGGCTCGGCCTGCGTCGTCGGGAGCCACGCTTTCATAATCAAGCAAAATCAGCGGTTCATCATCAATTCCGCCATCGCGTCAATGGGGTACGACCTGCCCGCCGCCATCGGGGCGTGTATCGCCAATGGACGCCGTGAGACAATCTGCGTCACCGGCGACGGCAGTATACAGATGAATTTGCAGGAGCTGCAAACCATCATCCACAACCGCCTGCCGATCAAGATTTTTATCATCAACAACGGCGGCTATCATTCCATCCGCCAGACGCAAAGGAGCTTTTTCGGTGAGCCTTTCGTCGGCATCGGCGTTGACAGCGGCGATTTAAGCTTCCCTGATATGGGCAAGCTCGCGTGGGCATACGGCTATCCATACCTGAAAATTGAAAGCAATCGTGATATGGGCGTGCTTGACAAGGCTCTGGCCGCCGACGGTTTGCTGATTTGCGAGGTGTTTGTGGATCGTGAGCAGAATTTCGAGCCGAAGTCCGCGACGAAACGCCTGCCCGACGGTACGCTTGTATCCGCGCCGCTTGAGGATATGGCGCCGTTTTTGCCGAAAGATGAACTTGCACAGAATATGTATATTAAAATAATCGAATAGAAAAAGGATGAATCACAAACATGGATATCGAAATCCGCAAGCTGTCAACGGATCTGCTTGACGACTGGCTGTATTATTTTGACCATGTCGCTTTTACGGACAACAAGGAGTGGTCATGCTGTTACTGCATACACTATCACTGGAAACAGGCGTTTGAGGATGAATGGAAAAAAACGGGAACGGCTGACCTGCGGGGATGCGCAGTCAAGCTCATAAACGAGGGCATTATGCAGGGCTATCTTGCGTATCACGGCGGCCAGGTCGTCGGCTGGTGCAATGCCAATGACAAGCAGGTCTATGACACTGTACATGCCAAAATATACCGTGACAAACAGGGGGAAGGCAAAAAGATCAAGGCAATCGTCTGCTTTATCGTTGCCCCTGACATGCGCGGGCAGGGAATCGCTTCGCGGCTTTTGGAAAGGGTTTGCGGGGACGCCGCTGACGAAAGCTATGACTATTTAGAGGCGTATCCGAATCACGGCGGGGCGGATCGCGATTACCACGGGCCGCTTTCCATGTACGGGAAAAACGGGTTCGGCGTACATTGCGATTCGGACGGATATACGGTCGTCCGCAAATATTTTTGATTATGATTGAAACGCCAATGAAACGAATCATCATCACCGGCGCGTCCGGCATGATCGGCTCGTCGCTGACGGAGCTTGCCTTGAGCCGCGGGATCGAAGTCACCGCCCTGGTGCGCAGCGGCAGGAGCCCCGGCAGAAAAAACGCCTTTGAAAGCCACCCGCTTCTAACCGTTGTCGAATACGACTTGGCCGAGTTGTCCGCCTGTCCGGCTCTGCCGTCCTGCGACGCTTTTTTTCACCTCGCGTGGGACAAGACCACAGGCGCAGGCCGTGACGACGCGGTCGCGCAAAGCAAAAATATCCTGTACACCCTGGACGCTGTCAGGCTTGCGGAGAAGACCGGTTGCCGCGTCTTTGTCGGCGCGGGCTCACAGGCGGAATATGGAACGGCGCAAGCCCCTCTGAACAGCACAACTTCCATTGACCCTAAAAGCGGTTACGGCATTGCCAAATACGCCGCCGGGAGGGTCAGTGCGTTGCTGTGTAGGCAATTGAACATCCGCCATTGCTGGGCAAGAATCCTCAGTGTGTACGGCGAAAGGGATCGCGGAGGCTCGCTCATCAGCACCTGCGTGGACGCAATGCTGAAAGGCGGCTCACCCGAACTGACTCCCGGCGAGCAAATTTGGGACTACCTCTACGCCGGGGACGCGGTCCGGGCCATGCTGGACATAGCCGAAAAGGGCAGGGATCAGGCCGTATACTGCGTGGGAAGCGGGTTGTCACGTCCGCTGAGAGAATATGTACTGGATATCCGCGACGCGATTGATCCGGGACTTGAGGTTCACTTTGGCCAAAAGCCGTACCCCGAAAATCAGCCGATGTACCTTTGCGCGGACATTTCAGAGCTGACGCGCGACACCGGCTTTGTTCCCCAAGTAAGCTTCGAAGACGGTATACGCAGGATCATACGCAGCCGAACCCCGACTCCTAATCCCTGATTCCTCGCAAGACGCGCGCCGCCGCCCGAATAAACGGACGGCGGCGCGCTTTATAGCTTAAAACAGGAGGTTATTTCAAACCACGCTCATAGGCCTCGATCATCTTCTTGACCATTTGGCCGCCGATCGAACCCGCCTGCTTCGCGGTGATGTCGCCGTTGTAACCCGCCTTCAGGCTAACGCCTACCTCATTGGCTGTTTCCATCTTGAAACGATCGAGAGCGTCTCTCGCTTCCGGAACCACATGCTGCTTGTTGCTTGCCATTACACATTACACTCCTTTGCCTAAAAAAATGTTTTGCGTCTGCATCTATAGTATTATGCGGGCAAGGAGATTTATAAGTGTAAAATTAAGTAACTATACATGTATCTTAAAGAGAAATTATGTTATTTTTTTATTTTTCATCTGATGAACTCTCCGACTCGCCATCCTGATTCAAAAACCGCTTCTTTATGAAAATCACCGCAACCACAGCCGCTATCAGTCCAAGCGCCGCAACCGCTATCATAGCGTAAACGTCAACATAGTGCGCGGCCGTTTCCCATGCGCCGCCCATGACGCGGCCAAGAAAAACCAGCACCACGTTCCAGATAAAAGTACCGGCCGCGGTCAGCGCCAGAAACCGGCCTGTTTTCATCTTCGCGGCTCCGGCGGGAATGGATATGAGGCTGCGGACGATCGGAATAAAGCGGCAAAAGAAAACCGTGCGGTTCCCGTGTTTGATGAACCATCTTTCCGCCCGGCGCACGTCTCCCTTTTTCAGGCGCAGAAGCTTTCCCGGCTTGCTTGTGATCAGCCGCTCAAGGCGGTCAGCGGTCAGCATCCTGCCGACAATGTACAAAACCACCGCGCCGGCCAGCGAACCGGCCGTCGCCGCCAGGGTAACGCCCCACACATTCATATCGGCATAGGTCGTCATGAACCCTCCGAAAGTCAGAATGATTTCGGACGGGATGGGCGGAAACACGTTTTCCAGCATGATCAGAAGCGCGACGCCGATATATCCGAACTTGTTCATGATTTCGATTATGATTTCCTGCATTTTAATTTTCTCCCGAATAATACAATTCTATGAAAACAGATTCTAAATGCAACAATTGTATCACATGTGGCGGCAAAGGTCAATCGAAAAAAACTAATTGACTTATCCTCGCGAAATATGATAAAATAAATCATGGTGAAAAGATGGTTAAGTAAATATTCCGTGTTTTCGCTGATCCTCATCGCCGTTTTAGCGGCGTTGGGGGTTGCGGTGAAGCCTGTCGTATCGACCCTTGCCCGCGCGGTCACTGGGGGATTCATTCCCGGCGGTGGCGTGGCGGGCGGAATATATATGCTCTTCCCGGTGCTGGCCGCGTCGCTGACAGGGGCGCGGGGCGCGGCTTCGCTGTGCGGGCTATGCCAGGGACTTTTGGCGCTGGCGGCGGGAGTTGCCGGTTCCCACGGCGCTCTGAGTCCGATCACATACACGCTGCCGGGACTCGCGGCCGATCTCATGTTTTTGATTTTTGCCCGTAAGGGCGCCAATCTGCCCGCCTGCTTTTTCGCGGCTATGCTGGCGAACTTGGCCGGCACTGTCTCTGTGGGCTTCGCTTTCTTTTCCATGCCGCCTGTGCTGCTGCTTTTGAGCCTGTTCGCGGCGGCGTTCAGCGGAGCGTTGGGCGGGATTGGGGCGTGGTTTATTACGAAGCAGTTCAGGAAGTGGAATATTGTCGGGTCATGAGCGTTGACAATAGAAATAAAATGTGGGCATAATATTGCCATATAAACAAAAAGGAGGGGCTGTACGATGCCAAACATCCGTCCAAGTGCGTATCTTCGCAGTAATTACGACGAGGTTTCTGAGTTTTGCCATTCAAAAATGGAGCCGGTTTTTATCACTAAAAACGGTCACGACGATTTGGCTGTGATGAGTATTGAGGCCTATGAAAAGTTTTGCGGCCGTTATGAGCTGTATCATTTACTTGACGAGGGCCTTGAGGCGGAAAAAAAAGGCGATTATATGGATTATGACGAATTTATAGCCGGTTTAAGGAAAGAAATGGCATGACATACAAAGTCAGAATCACAAAACCGGCGCAAGCTGAAATGCGTGAAACGTATGAGTACATTGCGGAGTAGCTGCACAATCCTGTTGCCGCGGAGCGTCTTATCTCACAAATCGACAAAGAGATTCAATCCCTGAAAGAAAACCCGGGGCGATTTGCTTTGGTGTCAGACGCATATTTAGCTTCCAAGGGGTATCGGAAAATCACAGTGAGGAATCATCTTGTATTTTTTGTTATACGCGAAAAAGAACATACAGTAACAGTTATACGTGTATTATATGAACGCAGAGATTGGATGACTTTGTTAAGGGAAAGAACGGAATACTTGGTATGAAGAAAAAGTCCACAATCATGATCGCTGTGATCTTGGCCGTCCTCGCCGTGGGTACGGCCGTTCTTGCCGTCCTCAACAGCAATGCCTCTAAGGATCGGCGGCAGCTGCGTTCTGACGCGGTTTTCCTAATCATTCACGGCGATACGGAGTACCGCGTGACCGTCCCGGAAATCGAGTCGCTCAACCCACGGGAGATTCAGGCAAACTATAAGAAAGACGGCAAGGACGCGGAAACGCGCCAATATACCGGCGTGCCTTTCGCGGAGGTTCTGCGCATAAAGGGCATAGACGCGTCCGGCGCCGGCACAGCCGTGTTTGCCGCCTCAGACGGCTACTCGCGGGCGCTGCCGATGGCCGACGCGCTGAACGGGGACAACTGCTTCATCGTCCTTGACAGCGGCGACGAAGGCCCGTTCCGCATGATCATGGCACAGGATCAGTTCAGCCAGAGGTGGTGCAAGCTGCTGACGGATGTGACCTTGAAATGATATACGCGCTGGAGGCCAGGGGCTTCACCCTCACGTATCCCGGCGGTTCAAATTCCGTGTTCCCGGCCCTTGATTTTACTGTGGAGGCCGGGGAAACCGTCGCCCTGCGCGGTGAATCCGGCTCGGGCAAAAGCAGCCTGATGCTGTGCGCGTGCGGGATGATCCCGAAAAATGTGCGGGCCGAAATCGCGGGCGAACTGCTGTTGTTCGGCCGTCCGCCCTGTGATTATTCCCAGGCGGAACTGACGCGCACGGTCGGAATGGTGTTCCAGGATCCCGAAACACAGCTGTTTTGCGGTACGGCGGAGCTTGAAACTGCGTTTTCACTGGAAAACCTCCTGGTCCCGCGAGAAGAAATGGCCGTGCGGGTACGGGAAGCTTTGGAAACGGTCGGGCTGTGGGCGCAGCGCGGCGACTCCCCGGAGTTTCTCAGCGGCGGACAAAAGCAGCTGCTCGCTTTAGCGGCCGCGCTTGTACAAAAGCCCCGCCTGCTTTTGCTTGACGAGGCTCTGAGTCAACTGGACGAATTCGCTGCCGACAGCATGATGACCGTACTGTGGCGGCTTCAAAGAGAGGGACAGACGATGCTCGTGGCGGACCACGACGATGTTCGCTGCGCTTTCGCCCACAGGGTGATCGAAATATGAGAGTTCATATGGATGGATTATAAACAATGAGGATAGATGCAGAAAACCTTTCTTTTGCCTACCCGGAAGCGGGCTTCCGTTTGGACGGAGTGAGCTTCTATGTGGAATCAGGGGAGTCCGTTGCCATCACCGGGCGCAACGGAAGCGGAAAAACCACGCTGGGCAAGCTTCTGTGCGGGCTTTTGAAGCCCCAGGGCGGCAGGGTGCTGTTCGACGGCGAGGACACGTCGGGCTGGAGTCTCCCAAGGCGCGGCAAGCGTATCGGCTATCTGTTTCAGGAGCCGTCGAAGCAGCTCTTCGCGCCGGCGGTGATGGAGGAGCTTACTTTCACGCAGGAGCTGATGGGCACACCCGCCGACGAGGCCGCGCGCCGGGCTTATGAAGTGCTTTCGCGCTTTGATCTGTCAAAGCTCGCCTCACAGGGCACATATACCTTGAGCCGGGGCGAAAAACAGCGTCTGGCCATATGCGGGCTGCTGCTCCACAGCCCCGAAGCCCTTGTGCTCGACGAGCCGACGACCGGCCTTGACAAACGGCGCGGGGAACTGCTCGCCGAAGCGATCCGGGAGTGCTTGAGCGGCGGGGTGTCGGTGATCATGATTAGCCATGACAGGGAATTCGTAAAGAATAACGCCTCGCGTGAGATACGGTTAGAGGACGGTAAGGTTGTATGAAAAACAATGCCGTGCCAAAAAATAACGCTCAGATTGACCCCCGCGTCACGTTTTTATTTGTGTTTTTGCTGTCGGCGGCCTCGGTCATGCTGCGGGACGCCTTGACGCTTGTTCCCGTGCTCGTGTCCGCCGCCGTGGCGGCAGGGTGGGCGAGAGCGCCTTTTGGGACGCTCCTGCGGCGTCTGCGCGGCCTTTGGGCGGCGCTTTTGGCTGTCACGCTGTTTCAGGCGCTGTTCAGCGGGGATGTTGTGAGCGGGCTTTTAACCGGCGCGGCGGTACTGGAGCGATTGCTGGTTCTGATGCTCGGCGGCTCGTTGCTGGCAGGATATCCGGGACATGCGCTGGTGCAGGGGATGATACAGCTGCGTCTGCCCTACCAGCTGGCGTACATGGTGAGCATCGGTCTGCGGTTTTTGCCGCGTTTCCGCGAAAGCTTCCAGGACTCCCTCACCGCCATGCAGCTGCGCGGGGTGGATTTCCGCCGTATGAAGCTGCGGCGCCGCTTCAAGGTCTACGCGTATCTGCTCATGCCGGCCGTGGTATCCGGCGTAAACAGCGCGAGGAAGCTGTCCATGGCCATGGAGCTTCGCGGATTCGGCGCGTATCCGGAGCGAACCGCTTATCTCCCTCTGCGCATGAAAGAACGTGACTGGCTGGCATTTGCGGCCGTGCTCCTTTGGGCGGCGGCGCTTATGGCGGGACAGATACTTTGGAGAATATATACATGAAAGTTTTTACCGTGATCGGAATAAGCGGCAGCGGAAAAACGACCGTCGTCGAGGCCGTCGTTAAGTTGTTGCGGCAAAGAGGGTACAGTGTCGGCAGCGTGAAGGAAATCCACTACGAGGCTTTCGCGATAGACTCGTCGCCCACGAGCAACACCCACCGGCACCGCGCGGCGGGCGCATCGCTCGTGACGGCCCGGGGACTCAAGGAAACCGATTTCCTCTACCCTGAAAAGCTGTCCATGAAAGCGATCCTGAGTCAGTATAAGGGCTATGACTGGGTTGCGCTTGAGGGCGTGAGCGAGCTGTCCGTGCCCGCCGTGATCTGCGCCCATGACGCGGACGGCCTCAAGAATAAATGGACCGAAAGCGCCGTCTGCGTGTCGGGAAAAGCCGGCGCGGAGCTGGCTGAATATAACGGTCTGCCCGCCTACAACGTTTTAGATAACGCCGATGGGCTGTGCGATTTTCTGGAAGAAAACGTCCCCGACTACCTCGAATGCTTTGATCCGAACGACACAGACGCCGGAGCCGGCGTCACCCTCACCGTGGACGGAAAGCCAGTCCGCATGGTGCCGTTTGTTCAGAAAATTCTGCGCAACGCGGCGCTGGGCGTGGTGAGCGAGCTTCAGGGCTACAAAGAGGGCGCAGAGGTGGAGATACGGCTGAAATAAGGACATTTGGCAACCTCTAAAAACCCGCGCCATTATCTTTGTACTGCCTTTTTCCGCCCATTCCGCGTATTTATCGGTTAAATAAACAAATTATTCGCCCTCAAAATACGCGAAATGGGCGGAAAAATTCAGCACAAATCTAACGACGGGGGCTTTTAGAGATTGCCATTTTTGTCAAAGCGGAACCATGTTGAGCTGTGCGGCGGCGTTGTTCGCAAGCGGGTTCAAAGCCCCGAAGCGGCGGTGCGGGAAGCCGCCATACTGCGTGAGCTGCGCGGGCGCGGTGTCGCCGTCCCGCATGTGCTTGACCTGCGCGGCTGTGTGCTGACGCTTGAATATCTGCCGGGCGAACCGCTGCCCGACCTGATAGAGAGCGGCGGATTCGACCCGGGCAAGCTGGCTTTCGCTGTCTGCGGCTGGTTCGCGGCCTTTTATGAAGCCGTGCCGCCGGGCGAAATTCGCGGCGACGTAAACGGACGCAATTTTTTGTACGACGGCGCGAAAATATACGGCGTGGACTTTGAACGGCGCGTGTACGGGACAAAAGCCCGTGATGCCGGACGATTGGCGGCGTTTTTCGCGACGTATGATACATGTGACCCGGCCAGGCGGGCGGCGTTGCGTGATATGTTCATAAAGGAATTCTGTGAGCGATTTGAATGCGCGGCGGAGGATGTTCAAGCTGAGTTTGACGCGGAGCGAACCGCCATGAGAGTGCGAAGAAAAAGTAATAATTAATGGTAAAATATTGGAGGGATTTCTATGGCCTACTTCATAACTGACGCCTGTACAGGCTGCACCGTGTGCGCGAAGCTGTGCCCCGTGTGCGCCGTTTCGGGCGAGCGCGGGCAGCGGCATGTCATCAACGAAAAACGGTGCGTGGAATGCGGCGTGTGCGCGAACGCCTGCTCGCAGGAGGGAATCACGGACGGGGAGGGCCGTGTTCTGCGCAAAAAATCGCGCGCGCAGTGGCCGAAGCCCGTGATCAAAAAGGAAGAATGCAGCGCGTGTCAGATGTGCGTCCATATTTGTACGGCGGGCGCGATTTCGATATCGCTGCCCGACACGCGCGGCAGCCTGAACGTTTTCGCGGAGATACGCGAGCCGAAAAAGTGCGTGGGCTGCGGTCTCTGCGCCGACGCTTGCCCGCTTGGGATCATCACGATGGAAGTTCCCGCGGCGGACGTCACGAAAGGAGGAGTATCGTCATGAATCTTCCGCTTTACGCCAAAATCGACCTGACCACAGGCAAAACAGAGAGTTATCCCATTTCCGAGGCGTATTTCCGTACATACGTCGGCGGCAAGGCGCTGGCCGCGCGGCTTCTTCTCGACCTGACTCCCGCCGGACTCGACCCGTTTTCGTCCGAATCGACCGTCATCGTCAACACGGGGCCGCTCAACGGCACGGGGGCGCCGTCAACGAGCCGCTTCAACATCTCGTCGAAGAACGTGCTCACCGGCGGCATCGCGTCCTCAAACTGCGGCGGAACTTTCGGCGTGATGCTGCGCCGCGCGGGGTATGAGGGCCTGATCATCACGGGAAAGGCCGAAAAACCCTGCCGTATTGACGTGACAGACGGTGAAATCGCCCTGCTGGACGCAACCGGGCTTTGGGGGCTTGACGCGGAAAAAACGCAGGAGGAATTGCCCGCGCACCTGGGCAAGCTTGTCATCGGCCCCGGCGGCGAGAACCTTGTGTCCTACGCCGGGCTTGCGTCGGGGGAGCGCATGGCCGGGCGCTGCGGCATTGGCGCGGTATTCGGCTCGAAAAACATCAAGGCGGTCACGGCTTACGGCACGCGCAGGATCCCCGTCGAAAAGCCTGAGGAGTTCAGCCGCTTCGTAAAAAAATGGGTACGCTTTCTTAAAAAGCACACCATGACCGGCGACTCGCTTCCCCACTACGGCAGCGCGGGGCTTGTCAACAAGGCCAACGCGTCCCACGCCCTGCCGACGAAGAATTTCCAAAAAGGCACATATGAATTCGCCGACGACGTAAGCGGCGAAACCCTGGCCGAAACGCGCCTGACCCGCAACAGCGGTTGCGTAAGCTGCCCGATCCGCTGTGAGCGGCGCGTGATGATCGGTGATAAAGAAGTCAAGGGGCCGGAATACGAAACGCTGGGCTTCTTCGGCCCGAACATGGGCGCGCACGACTTAGACGCGATCATCCGCCTGAACTACGTCTGCGATATATTGGGGCTTGACACCATTTCCGCCGCCGCGACAATCGCTTTCGCGATGGAGCTTAACGAGAGGGGGATAAAGGACTTCGGCGTGAAATTCGGCGACGTCTCGAACCTTGAGGAAATACTTAACAGGATCGCGCGGCGTGAGGGCGAATGCTCCGAGCTTGCCAACGGCAGCAAGTGGCTCAGTGAAAAATACGGCGGGCAGGATTACGCCATGCACGCAAAGGGGCTTGAAATGGCTTCCTATGAGCCGCGCCGAAGCGTGGGCATGGGCTTAGGCTACGCTACCTCGAACAGGGGCGGCTGCCACCTGGGCGGCGGATATATGGCGCTGCTCGAGTCGGTCGGCGTGCTCTCCATCAGCCCGCAGGATACGCGCGCGAAAGCCGAATGGACGGTTTTTTTGCAAGACGCGCTGGAAGCGATCTCTACGGCGGGAAGCTGCCTGTTTTCCGGGCAGACTTTTGTGCCGCAGATTTTGTTTAACCTCGGCCCGAATCACCCCATCACGCGCTTTATGGGCAAGGCAGCTGTGTTCACCGGCCCGGTTGTCCGCCTGCTGCTCGCCATGAGGCCGCTTCTGCGATTCAACACCCTGCTGCTGATGCCCCACGCCGAGGCGCTGAGGCTTGTCACCGGCATCCCGATGTACACCGGTTCATTTCTCGACTTAGGCGACCGCGCGTATAACGCCGAGCGGCTTTATAACCTGCGAGAGGGGTTGACCGGCAAGGACGACGCCCTGCCGCGCCGCCTGACCGACGTCCCGCAGGATGAATCGAAGAAAAACACCGTGGTGCGCATGGATAAGCTCCTGCCGCGCTATTACAAGACCCGGGGCTGGGATAAAGACGGCAAGCCGAGACAGCGCACACTGAAGCGATTGGAGATGGCGGACTTATGGCAAGCGTGACGGTGCGTTACCGCGGGCAATTGGCCGTTTTGACGGGCGTCGGGTCGGAGGCCCTGAACGCCGATACCGTGCGCGATATCATAAAGCGCATTACGGACATCGGCGGTGCGGAGGCGGGAAAGCTCGCGAAAGCGATGCTTATCGTCGTTGACGGCGAAAGTATTTCACTGCGCAAGGGGCTCGCGACGCGGTTAAGAGACGGTGAAACGGTGCAGTTTTTGCCGATTTGCGGGGGCGGGTAGGCGGCGGAGCCGCCAGGGATTAGGCGTCAGGAATTAGGGATATGAAAAAACCCGTCAGCATAATTGCCGGCGGGTTTTTTTGTACGTTTATTTTTCGGTATTAGTATTTGAAGTTGCTGTACTCGATCGTGCCGTAGCCCTGACCGCTCTTATTCCTAAGCGTTATGCCGGTATACTTGACGTGATCGACGTAAACGATCATATCCATTCTGCCCGTCAAGCTTGTCAGGCGGCCCTGGTCGTCAGTCTTTGCCGTAAACTTGACGCCGCTTGTCGTTTCCCTGATGCCCTCGGTCGATGCGCCGTCAGCGCCGTTGATGGCATTATAAACTAGTCTTGCGTTTTTATGGTCGAACTTCTCGTTGTCCTCAATGCCGTAGCAGAGCGGGCCCTTGTCGATGGCGGATTTCGCGGTGCCGCTTCCCGGATCAGTGCCGCCCTTGCCGCTCCAGCTGGTCGTTCCGTCCTTGACCTCGATGGTTATCGTGTAACCGCCCTTGCCGTCCGAAACAGCCTTTGCGCTCTTTACGTCGCCCTCGGCCAATGTGCTGACTTGAAGCAAATCGCTTGCTTTGCCCTTTTCCGCTTTAGCGGTGTAAGTTCCCTCGCCTGTAGCGGTATCCGTAATGCCAAGGAATCCGTAAACGGCCTCTTTCACGATAGCGAGATTGCCCAGTAAGCCAAAGTCAATGCCGGTGATCTTCGTAAACCTTTTCTTGTCGTATCCCGCCTTTTGGTCAACGACCTTCTTCGTCGCCGCGTTGAACAGGTCGAGAACTTCCTTGGTTGTGAGATCTTTCGGGGGTGCGGTTGTGGTGGTTGTGGTTGTGGTCGCCGTGGTCGCCGTAGTGGTTACGCCCGTAGAAGGTTCGGTGGTGGAGGACGCCGGCGTGGTCGGCTCTGTCGTACTTTCATCGGCGGGCTGCTCCTCTGTCGTCGCTTCCGCGGTGGTCGGCTCCGCTGTTGTGGGTTCCTCGGTCGTCAAGACCTCGTCCGTGGTGGATTCAGGCTCAACAGGAGTTTTGTTGCAGGCAACGAAACTCAGAACCATGGCAAGCGCGAGCAGTAATGCCAGAATTTTGCTGACTTTCTTCATTGGGTTCTCTCCTTTTTTGTTATTATGTGTTTGCGAATCTATCCTTATTCGCTGACTTCTGTCCTAAGAACCTGTTTAGCATCTCCCACGCGGCAAACCTTTGGTAAAATCAGGCGATCTGTTGCGTCAAAAATGCTCGAAATAAACAAATTATTTCTGTGCTTTTTTCCTTGTATCTCACCTGATTTTACTCAAAGTTTTGCTCGCGGTGAGATGCTAAACAGGTTCTGATCTTTTTCAGCCGCTTCATCACGTCGTTTTGCCCCCGGCCGAAATAGTCGTGCAGGACTTTATACTCAGCGTATAATTTGTCGTAAATTTCCGCGTTTTCCGCTGCGGGACAGTACACCGTATCCTTGACCTTGCCCATGCGCCGCGCCGCCTCGAATACGTCGTCGTAGCCGCCCTTTGAGGCGCCCGCCGCGACCGCGCCGAATATAGCCGACCCTAACGCGCCGCCCTGCTCGCTTCCTGCGATTTTGACGGGCATGTTCAGGACGTCCGCGTAGATTTGCATCGTCATCGGATCCTTTTGCGATATGCCGCCCGCCGCGTAAAAGGCGTTCACGGGCACGCCGTACTCGTTGAACGTGTCGATGATCATGCGCGTGCCGTAGGCGGTGGCCTCTATGAGCGCGCGGTAAATGTCCTCCGGCTTCGTTGCAAGCGTCATGCCGAGCAGTACGCCGGTCAGATCGGCGTCAACCAAAACGGAGCGATTGCCGTTCCACCAGTCCAGCGCCACGAGTCCGCTTTCGCCGGGCTTTTTTTGCTCGCATTTTTGACGCAGATACTTATGGATGTTCATGCCCTGCGCTTTGGCATCCTCGTAATAACCGGCGGGGAGGCAATTGTCGATAAACCACTGGAAATGGTCGCCGACGCAGCCCTGTCCGGCCTCGTAGCCGTAAAGCCCGGGCATGATCCCGTCGGCCACAACGCCGCAGATGCCCTTGACCTGACGTTCCTCCCGGCCCATCATCATGTGGCACGTGGACGTCCCCATGATGGCAAGCATTTCCCCCTCGCGGCTGATTCCGGCGGCCGGGACGAAGATATGCGCGTCGATCACGCCGACGGCGACAGCCGTGCCGGGCATAAGCCCCATAAGCGCCGCCATTTCTGCCGTAAGCCCGCCGGCTTTCGCGCCCAAAGGCAGTATTTCGCGCCCGAACTTTTCATCTATCACATGCTCGAGCCTCGGGTCAAGCTCTTTGAAAAAATCGTCCGGCGGGAATCCTGTGTTTTTGTTCCACATCGCCTTGTAACCGGCGCAGCAGGCGTTTCGCGTTTCAATGCCCGTCATTTGCCAGACGATCCAGTCAGCGGCCTCTATAAACCGGTCGGCTTTCGCGTAAATTTCAGGCGCTTCGTCAAGCGTCTGCCACACTTTAGGTATCGCCCACTCGGAGGAAACCTTGCCGCCGTAATTGGCCAGCCACTTCTCTCCTCTTTTATCCGCCAGATCGTTCACCTTAGTCGCGTAGGGCTGAGCCGCGTGATGCTTCCACAGCTTGACATAGGCGTGCGGCTCGTCAGTGTATTCGGGCAAAAGGCACAGGGGCGTACCGTCGGAAAGCGCGGGCAGAATCGTGCAGGCCGTGAAGTCGATTCCGATGCCGATAACGTCAGCCGGATCGACGCCCGACTGCCTGAGTACCGCCGGAACCGTCTCTTTCAGCACCGCGACATAGTCCGCCGGATGCTGGAGCGCCCAGTCGGGCTTCAGCCGTTTGCCGTTTGGCAGGCTTTCGTCCATCACGCCGTGAGGATAGTCAAGGACGGCTGCCGCAAGCTCCTCGCCCGTCGCGACGTCCGCGAGCAGCGCGCGTCCCGACAGCGTACCGTAGTCAATGCCGATGGCATATTTGGGCATAGGTAAACCCTCCATTTAAATTGTATAAATTCGCCCCCTGCGGTTATGTGGTCAGCATCGCGATAATTCCCGCGTAAAGCTTTACCGGGTCCCTGAGAAAATTCTCTTTCAGCACGTTTGCCTGGGAAAAATCGGCGGCGTAAACCGTCAGCTTCATCAGCGTGTCGTCTTTGTCAAAGATAGAAAAATGCACGTTGTAGCCGTTTCCCAGCTTCTCTATTTCGATGTCCGACTCGCGCTCGTACCTGGCCCGGGTCAGCAGCTCCACGCCCGCGTCGATGGCCTTTTCGCGGACGGATTTCGGCAGATCGTTCTCAAGCGTTTCCGCCGCCATGCGCCCGTCGTCCGTCAGATAGAGCAACTCATGCCCGTCCTCAAGCAGCAAAACAATATTGCCGGACGCCACAAGCTCAGTAAGCGCCTGGGCAACCTCGAAATAATTCGCGATGCTCTTTACCTGCATGATTTCGCTTAACTGCTCCCTGTTGAGCGGACGGCTCAGGCTCTTGACCAGATAGCAGATCAGCACCTTGATGTCATCGCGCCTGCGTAGTCCACCGGCCTCAATGCCTGCGGAAAAAGCGTCATAATTGTCCATAATTATTCACCGCTAATCACTATTTATGGTATTTCCCGCCGCTTTCTATCTGAAAAACGCGGTATAACTGCTCCAGCAGCATAACCCTGGCCAGCTGATGCGGGAACGTCATGGCTGACATGGAAAGCCGGACGTCCGCCCGGCGCTTGATCTCGTCCGACAGCCCGAAAGAGCTTCCGATGATCATGGCTATCCTGCTGTGTCCAAAAACAGCCGCTTTCGTCAGATCACGGCAAAGCTCTTCGGAGGACATCATATCGCCCTCGACGCACAAAGCGTATACCCGCGCGTTCAATGGAAGCCTTTTTCGGATCATGGCCGCTTCCTCTGACAGCGCCGCTTCCACTTCGGCGGCCGACGGGTCATCCGGAAACCTGGCCGGCGTCAGTTCGCAAACCTCCAGTCTGCAAAAAGACTTTAAGCGCTTGACATACTCCGCGCACGCGTCGCGCAGATATGCTTCTTTCAGTTTTCCCAGGCAAACTACAGTTATGTCAATCATACACTATCTCTGAAGCGTAATTTCTTTACCGTCATTGATATCCATAAAGAGAACGCCGTTTCTTTTTGCGCTGTAAAAAGAACTCTTGAAAACTTCAACCTTCACGATTCCGTTCGGCAGCTCGATCATTTTTGTGTCTTTCTTCCCCAACTTTGTCCATTCGTATAAAACTTCGCCGCTGACGGTGCGGCACTTCTTATCGAAAAAGACCGTGCCGTTGGAAAACTGATAATAATAGCTTTCTTCCGCCGTTTCCTCTTCTTTGCCGCCGTTTCTGAAGGTTTCCGCGCCGCTCTTGTCAATAACGGCAAAGTAATATTTTGAGTCTTTGCCCAAAAAGTGCAACACGGCATGGCCGCTTACAAATTTGGGAGAGTTCAGCAAGTCGTATTTTGTCAAATCTATGATAAGACTGCCTTTCTTGTCGTAGAAGCCTTGTTTTTCCGCGTATTCAGGCCTTTCCTCCTCCGGTTCCTTCGAGACAAGCTTTTTAAATAACGTCATTCCGCCCTCTTTAGGCGGCTTATCCGGCTCTTCGTTTCGGAACACCAGCCCTTCCGACGAGAAACGCTCAAATTCGGAAGGCGGCTCAGGCGCTGTCCACCCGGGTAAAAAGCTGTTTTTAAGCGCGTCATAGTACCCGTCTTTCGTATAAAAAACGCCGCCGCCAACATGTCCATACTTATCCTCGTATGAAAAAAGATGTTCGTCAAACGGCAAAAGTATGCTGCCGTCAGGTTTCGCGACTGCGTATTCGGTCTTGTTTTCATCGGCGTTGACAGTTTCTTTTTTCAGCACGAGAAGAATCGCCGTTTCCAGCTCGATTACCTCTCTCACTTCGTCAACCGGAACGCTGTATACCACGCCGCCTGTTTTGTCGATGACCCTATATTCCGACGATTTGCCCAGAAAGTCCCAATCGCCTGTCCATTGGCATACCGCGACGCCGTTTTTGAAGTTTGTTTCAGGCCAATTGCCCCTGTACTCCTTTTCTTTAGCTGCGGTTGAAAACCAAATTCAGGTTTTCGTCATAAAGGATGGGAGTTCTCCGTCCGTTGTCCACCCACATCACCCCGTCCGACATTTCATAGCTGTCGACCGGCAGCTTTATAGCGTTGGCCCCCCATTGGAATATCAATAAGATCCCTGCGGCAATCATAGGAACGCCAAATTTCCACAAAGCAATAACAATAAGGATGATTAATATTATACCAACTGTGGTAACTATCATTGCAACTCCTCCAAAATTACTTTTATTGAGATGAAAATAAAGCGTGTATTTGCGTCAAAAAGTTATCATCTTCGGCGCGTCGCCCTGAGCCACCACGTCCAGCAGGTAGTCCTCCCCCGCTTGTGCGCCGATCCCGCCCAAGGACGCCGCCGTCGCCTGATACGCCAAAACCGGCATATTGTTTTCCTGGCTTAAATGCGCCAGAACAAATCGCGCCGTCCCGCCGTTCAGCAGCTTTGCCGCCGTATCAGCGCAACAGTCATTGGACAGGTGCCCGCGGTCCGAGAGTATCCTGCGCTTTAATATGTACGGGTACGAGCCGTTTTGGAGCATCCCTATGTCGTGGTTCGATTCGATCATCACAAGGTCGCTGCCGTTTATCGCGGCAAGCATCCCGTCCGTTATGACGCCTGTGTCGGTGGCGACGGACACGCGGCGGTTATCGGCGGTCGTCACGGTGTAGCCGACGCTTTCCCTCGCGTCATGGGACGTGCGGAAAGGCCGGATGAACATTTCGTCAACCTCAACGCCGTTTTCATCGACGGCCTCGGCGGAAAAGCTTCCGTTCAGCACGCCCATCGCGTCCAAAGCCGACAGCGTACCGGCGGAGGCGTACACCCTGATGCCGTGCTTTTGCGCGAATACGCGCAGGCCGCTTATATGGTCGGAATGCTCGTGCGTAATGAAAATCGCGCCGATGCTGTCCGCGTCGATGCCCAAATCGTACAGCGCGCAGCACGTGCGCTTCGCGCTGACTCCTATGTCGATCAGGATCCCGCCCCTGGCGCTTCCGATATATGTGCAGTTGCCCCGGCTTGAAGAAAACATCGGGCAGAACCGTGCCATTTACTCGCCTCGCTTCGCTCGAATCGTCAAATGGTTTGTCTATATATTAATTTGCGACAGCAAACTCCATACCCGGCACCGTCACCCGGCTGATGTCCGCGCCGACGCTTCTCAGCTTTTCGACGATATCCTCGTATCCTCTGTCGATATATATCACGTTTTCGATTTCCGTCGTGCCCCTCGCGGCAAGCCCCGCGATGACCATCGCCGCGCCCGCGCGGAGGTCGTCGGCCTTGACGGGAGCGCCCTTGAGGTGATCCACGCCCTCGATAACGGCGAGCTTGCCGTCCACCTTGATGGACACGCCCATGCGCGACAGCTGCTCGACATAGCGGAAGCGGCTGTCCCAAACGCCCTCGTTGATGATGCTTGTGCCGCTGGCCAGGGACAGCAGAACCGCCATCTGCGGTTGCATGTCAGTCGGAAAACCGGGATGCGGCATGGTTTTGATATTGCATTTTGTGGGACGCCCAAAGGAGCGCACCAAAACGCTCTCGTCAAACTCATCAATCTCAATGCCGCACTCGACGAGCTTCGCGGTAATGGAGTCAAGGTGCTTGGGTATGACATTATTGATCAGCACGTCCCCGCCCGCGGCCGCGACGGCGACCATGTATGTGCCGGCCTCGATTTGATCGGGTATGATGGAGTATGTGCAGCCGTGGAGACTGTCGGCGCCGCGAATTTTGATAACATCCGTACCTGCGCCCCTGACGTCGGCTCCCATAGAGTTGAGAAAGTTGGCCAGATCGACGACATGCGGCTCTTTCGCCGCGTTTTCGATGACCGTCATACCCTTTGCCTTGACGGACGCGAGCATGATGTTCACCGTCGCGCCCACGGATACCGTGTCGAGGTACACGTTTGTCCCCGTCAAACTGTCGGCGGACGCGTCAACGATGGCGTCCTCGTCCAGGAAGATCGACGCCCCAAGCAGCTCAAAACCCTTGATGTGCTGGTCAATAGGACGCACACCGCCGAAATCGCAGCCGCCGGGCATGGCTACGCGTGCCTTGCTGAACCGTCCCAGCAACGCGCCGATCATGTAATAAGACGCCCGGAAATACTTCGTCAGGTCATGCGAAACCGTGTGGGAAATGATATTCGTGGAATCTATTTCAACTGTGTGCTCGTTGATTGCCCTGACCTTGGCTCCGATATGGCTCAGGATCTTCAGCATCATCGCCACGTCGCTGATATTGGGTATATTTTCGATACGGCAGACGTCCTGCGCCAAAATCGCGCCCGGGATGATCGCCAAAGCGGCGTTTTTCGCTCCGCTGACGTCGATTTTGCCGCAGAGCTTTTTACCGCCGCTGATTACTATTTTTTCCAAGAACGACTCACTTCCTTAAATTATACAAAATATGTACTTGAATTTCAGACAGAGTACACAAAAGTTACATTATTATACCACATATACGCGCAAAATGAAAGTGTTTTAAAGCGTTTTATTGATATAATTAGTATACTCAATTCTGTCGTGTGTTGTCTTATGGAAGCAACTTTTGTTTGGAATTTTTTTCAATGTACGCGATTTTTACGCACAGGCACAGGACGTCCATCGCCGCCGAAAGCTCGTCCGTTTTGGGATACGTCGGGGCGATGCGTATGTTGCTGTCGCCGGGATCCTTGCCATAGGGGAACGCCGCGCCCACGCCCGTCAGAGTAACGCCCGCCGCCTTGCAAAGCGATATGGCACGTTTCGCACAATTTTCCGGGACCTCAAGGTTTACGAAGTAGCCCCCGCGCGGCTCAAACCACGAGGCGATGCCGTTTTCGCCGAAGCTCTCCCGCAGCTTGTCAAACACGATCTGAAAACGCGGCGCGAGATGCTCCGCTTGGAGTTTCATATGCGCCTTGAGGCCGTCAATGCCGCCGAAAAAGCGGGCGTGACGCAATTGATTCACCTTGTCGTGCCCGATCGTCTGCACGAACAGGCGTTTTCTGATGAAGTCAAGGTTGTTTTTTGACGACGCCAACGCCGCGACGCCCGCGCCCGGATACGTCATCTTAGAACTGGACGCCACCTCGAACACCATATCCCCGCTGCCGTTTTTCTCGCATTCCGACAAAATCTCCAACAGCCTGTCCGACTCTTCGCCAAGATCGTGCAGGACGTAGGCGTTGTCCCAGATGATACGGAAGTCCTTGGCGGCGGGTTTCATGGCCGCGATACGCCGCACGGCATCATCGGAAAACGTGATGCCTGTGGGGTTCGAGTATTTCGGCACGCAGATCATGCCCTTGACGCTTGGGTCCTTCACAAGCTCCTCAAGCATGTCCATATCGGGGCCGCCGCTGTTCATTGGCACATTGACCATTTCGATGCCAAAGTATTCCAGTATACTGAAATGCCGGTCATATCCCGGCACGGGGCAGGCAAATTTTATTTTTCCCTGGCTGATCCACGGTTCGCCGCCGGCGCCGTGGGTCATACACTGGGAGACGAAGTCGAACATGATGCTCAAGCTCGAGTTGCCGAGCACGATGACATTGTCCGGCGTGGTTTCCAATATATCCGCGAACAGGCGCTTGCATTCGGGGATGCCGTCAAACAGCCCGTAATTGCGCGCATCGAAGCCGTTTTCCGTGTTCATGTCACTGTCGGAGCGCAGCACGTCCAGCATCGGGTCGGACGTGCAAAGCTGCCCGCCGCCCGGCTTTCCGCGCGACATGTCAAGCGCGAGACCCATCGCGGCGTACTCCTTATATTTTTCGGTCAGTTCGGCCAAAGTATTAACAAGTTGAGCCTGATCCATGTTTTCAAAATTGATCATCGTAATTCTTCTCCTATCCTGACGCATATTGTCAATGATTTATGACAACTCGCGTTTGTTCCACTTAGTATAGCACAATATTGCCCTAAAAAACAAGCCCTAAACAATGTTATGCATTAGATTTTTTCTACGGACAGCAGAAAAGACACCCGACAAACAGGTGTCTTTTCTCGATGTTAAGGGATATTTTTAACTTTTTTTATTATAGCATGAAGAAAAGAAAAAATCCATGCGCAGTATTAGACCTCCTCGGAAACTAGCCGCGAGCGGATAAACGAGGATTTTTTTCGTCCCGCAAGTAAAAAAGCGTAGGAATAATTTGTTTATTGCGAGCATTTTTTGCGCGGCAGGACGGAAAAAAGACCGTTTACGCCGCCGTGAGTAGTTTCCGAGGAGGTCTATTGAATTACTTATATGTCCCAAACACTCTCTAGTGAACTTGAAATATAGAATCGTGTCTTTTTATTGTTTTCATTGTGAACACAGGTTCTGAGCCCACGCTTGCATAACGGTTTATTTTATGCTAAAATGTCCAAGGAAAAAGGAGGAATCCGCATGAAAAACACAAAACGCCGCGGCACAGCGCGGTTCCTGTGCGCCTTGGCCTTGGGCGCCGGAACATCAGTTGCCCTGGCCTTGTATTGCGACTCATATATCAACTGGAAGCCCACGGCGTTCATGCTCTCGATCGCCGCGCTGACTGCCGGAATCGCCCTGCTGACGCTGTTCCCGCTCCTGATTCAGGGCAGGCGCGGCAGGGAACCGAGGGCGTATGCCCTTACCCTGCTGTGGAAAACTGCGCTTTCCTCGGTGGTATTCACGGGGATGATTCTGCTCGGCGCTCCCGGCATTGTTAAGGAAACGCTCCGTTACAGCGCAAAGCTTGCCGCCGCCGTGTCCTTTCCCCTTGCGGTCTTACAGATCGCCGTGCTTTGCGTCCTTGTTCTGCGCGCCCTGCGTAAGGACGGCGCACGGACCGGCGCGGCTTTTACTTTCACCGCCGCTTTACTGGCCGCGTCGCTGTTGATATCCGGTGCTTTCGCGTGGCGGTCCGGCAACAACATCAAATTTCTCACGCGCGACGGACTGGAACCTTACCGTCCCGCCGCAGGCCAAACGGCCATCCACTTTTTGAATGTCGGCTCCGGCGACGCGATCCTGTTGGAAAGCGGCGGGCATTTCGCGCTGATTGATGCGGCGACCGCCGGCAGGTCGCCCTACGTGTCCGATTACGTCAAGCGCGCCTCGGGCGGGCATCTGGACTTTGTGATAGGCACCCACTCGCATTCCGATCATATCGGCGGCTTTGAAACCGTTATCCTTGACCCTGATATAACCATAGGCAGGGCGTATCTCAAGCGCTATGACGCGGCGACGCTGCTGAAGCGTGAAAACACTAAGTACAACCAGGAATTATATGATCGGATGGTGAGTGCGCTGGCCGAACGCGGCGCGTCCTTATCGCAGGATATAACCGAAGAGCCTTTTATGCTCGGCGACTTTCGGATAACGATTTTTAACGGTGAATTCGCCGCGGATTCCGGCAGCGAAAACGTCAGATCCATGGGCGTGCTGGCGGAGGTATCCGGCTTGCGCGCATTCCTCGCGGGCGACATTGAGAGCGCCGGGTTGGAGTCGTGCCTGGCTCCGCGAATCGGCAAGGTTGATCTGCTCAAGGCCGGGCACCACGGCTTGGAGGGCTCGAGCACAAAGGAATTCGTCTCCGCCCTGCGTCCCCAAACGGTGATCCTCACCACCGGACCGGGGGGCGGCAACGCCAATGTGCTACGCCGTTTCGTGAAAGCCGGAGCCGAGCTGATTGCGTGCACCGGCGATCTCGGCGGTATCGTCGCGGTGTTCAGCGAGGATGGAACGACAAAATGTTATTCTATCGGAGAATATTCCCGTTTGAGCTAGTTTAATCAACAGGCTCTAAAAAGCGTTGCAGGATCAGCGAGGATTTTGTGCCCATGATTTTATCCGTCTCCCGCCGCACCGACGTTCCGGCTTTTTATTCGGAATGGTTCATGAACCGTATCCGCGCCGGATATCTGCTCACGCGCAACCCTTTCAATCCCTCGCAGATCCGCCGCGCCGAGCTTTCTCCGGCGCTGGTGGACTGTGTCGTGTTCTGGACGAAAGATCCCTCGCCCATGCTGCCCATGCTTGACGAGCTGGACGCCCTTGGCTATCGCTATTATTTCCAGTTCACGCTCACCCCGTACGGACGGCAACTTGAGCAGAGGCTACGCCCGAAAGAAGAAATCATACAGACTTTCACCGCCCTAGGCACGCGCCTTGGGCGCGAACGCGTTTTCTGGCGGTACGACCCGATCATCGTAAACGATACCCTTTCGGCCGATTACCACACCAAAAGCTTCGCGTCGCTGTGCCAGCGGCTTTGCGGTTACACAAACAGCGTGACGGTCAGCTTCGTCGATTTATACCGCAAGCTCAAAACGCCGCTGATCCGCGAGGTCGCCGCAGAGGAAATCGCCGGAATCAGCGCGGCGTTCGCGGATATCGCGCGGCGGCATGGCCTCCCGATCCGCGCGTGCTGCGAAAAAACCGATCTCACCCCTTACGGGATCAGGCCCGCGAGCTGTGTTGACAGGGAAACCGTAGAGGCCCTGTGTGGGTATTCCGTAGCAGCAAAGCAGGATAAAAATCAGCGTCCCGGCTGCGGATGCCTTGCAAGCGTGGACGCCGGGGTGTATAATACATGCAAAAACGGCTGTGTCTACTGCTACGCGAATTACAGCGAAACATCTGTGGCGGCCAACTTCGCGCGGCACGATCCCATGGGGGAATTTTTGATTAAGGATAGGTTATAACATCAATGATTACGCTGAAGAACATCAACAAAACCTTTAAGGTGGCCCAGCGCGGCAAGGGCGCCGGCGCGGCGTTCAAGGCGCTGTTCAAGCGCGACTACAAATACATCCGTGCGCTGAATGACGTCTCCTTTCACATCGGTGAGGGCGAGATCGTCGGCTATATCGGCCCAAACGGCGCCGGGAAGTCCACCACCATCAAGGTCATGAGCGGCATTTTGTCGCCCGACAGCGGCCAATGCGACATCATGGACTTTACACCGTGGAAAAACCGCCGCGAGTACGTCAAAAACATCGGCGTGGTATTCGGCCAGCGCACCCAGCTATGGTGGGACGTGCCGATCGCCGACTCCTTTGATCTGCTGCGCGACATCTATAAAATTCCGGCCGCCGAGTACGCGCGGACGCTTGACATGCTCACCGAAACCATGGGGCTTTCGGAATTCCTGAACACGCCGCTTCGGCAGGTGAGCCTGGGGCAAAGGATGCGCGCGGAGATCGCCGCGTCGCTTCTGCACAGCCCGAAAATCCTGTTTCTGGACGAGCCTACCATCGGGCTGGACGCCGTATCAAAGCTGGCGGTGCGGCAGTTCATCAAAGCCGTCAACGCCGAGCGCAAACTGACCGTCATCCTCACGACCCACGATCAAAACGACATCGAGGCGCTGACTGACCGTGTCATTTTGATCGGCAGGGGCAAGATTCTGCACGACGGTTCCATGCAAAACATCAAGCACAAATTCGACACATACCGCACCCTGACCATCACCTTTTCGCCCCGCGAAGCGCCCGCCGCGCTCCCGGGCGCGGAGCTTGTCTCGTGGAGCGGCGAACGCGCCGTTTACCGCCTGGACACCTCAAAAATAACCGTGTCCTCGGCGATCGGGGAACTCAGCAAAACGCTGAATATCCTCGACATGACGGTCGAAACCCCGCCGATCGAGGAGATTATCGCCGGGCTTTACGCGGAACACGGAATCTAGAATATAGATGGTAGATGTTGGATGGGGAAAGGGGTGCGTATACATATGAGAGTGTATTTTTCCATGTTCAAAATGCGGCTGATCGCCGGGATGCAGTACCGCGCGGCGGCGTGGGCGGGCGTGGCGACGCAGTTCTTCTGGGGCTTCATGAACCTCATGGTCTATCAGGCGTTTTATGCTTCAAGCGGGACCGAGCCGCCTATGCCGTGGCCGCAGCTCGTGTCGTACATATGGCTGCGGCAGGCGTTTTTAGCGATCGTCATGCTGTGGGTCCGTGACGGCGAGCTGCTG
Organism: Oscillospiraceae bacterium; assembly: GCA_009779495.1. Taxonomy (GTDB): domain Bacteria; phylum Bacillota; class Clostridia; order Oscillospirales; family Acutalibacteraceae; genus UBA1425. Next base: position 33,927 of record WRED01000016.1, read on the forward strand.
CGCGGCATCGCGGACGGCCATGTGGCGTATGAGCTTTGCCGCCCGTATGACCTGTTCAAGACCTGGTTCGCGCGGCTTTCGGCCATGCGCGTCTCCTCGGCGGCCATGCGCTGCGTGCCTATTCTGACGCTCGGCTTTTTTCTGCCCGCGCAGTACAGAATGCCGCTCCCCGCCGGGTTCGGGGCGCTTGGGCTGTTTCTTTTGTCTCTTGCGCTGTCGCTGCTTTTGGTGACGGCGATTTCGATGTTCATCTATATATTGACGTTTATCACGCTGTCTCCCATCGGTTCAATGCTGATTATCACCGTGGCGGCGGAGTTTTTGCAAGGCTCGCTAATACCCGTGCCGCTTATGCCGGAGCCGCTTCAGCGATTTCTTGACTTCCTGCCGTTTCGCTATACCTCAGACCTGCCGTTTCGGATCTATTCGGGCGGCATCTCCGGGTATGACGCGCTGCTTCAGACGGGCGTCCAGATTTTGTGGATCGTGGTACTGCTGCTGCTTGGCAACGCTGCGCTTAAACGCGTTTTACGCCGCGTGGTCATCCAGGGAGGTTAACGTGAAAGAGAGGCTTTCATCTTCTATTTGTACCACCGCGCGTTTCACGTCTGATTGTATTGCGCTGCACGGATGCGAACGCCGAATAAATTCGGCGGGATGGAGGGTAAACAAAATGATCTATTTCAAATACGTCCGCATGGTAATAAAGTCGTTCATGCAATACAGGGCGTCGTTTTGGCTGACCATGATCGGCCAGTTCTTCGTGTCGTTTTTCGCGTTTTTGGGGATATACCTGATGTTTGCGCGGTTCGACAATATCGCGGGCTGGAGCTTCGGCGAGGTCGCCCTATGCTTCGGCGTGGTGCAGACCGCCTTCGCTGTAACGGAATGCTTCGCCCGGGGCTTCGACATTTTTCGGGACTTCATCAAACAGGGGACCTTCGACCGCATCATGCTGCGCCCGCGCTCCACGATTTTACAGGTGCTCGGCTCGAACTTTGAGCTGTCAAGGATCGGGCGGCTGGCGCAGAGCTTTGTGACTCTGGGCCTGGCCGCCTCATGGATGGACGCTGACTGGAACGCGATGAAAGCCGTCACGCTGATCTTCATGATCGTGAGCGGCGTATTTATCTTCACGGGAATATTCATATTGGGCGCCACCGTCTGCTTTTTCACGGTGGAGGGCCTGGAGTTCATCAACATATTCACGGACGGCGGCCGGGAGATCGCGTCGTACCCCCTGACTATCTATGCCAAATGGATCATGCGTTTTTTCACGTTTATCATCCCGTTCGGGTGCTTCAACTACCTGCCGCTGATGTACCTGACGGGCAGGGCGGAGGGCCGCGAGCTGCTGTACATGCTCACGCCGCTGGCGGGGATATTGTTTATCGCGCCGTGTCTGGGCGTGTGGCGGCTGGGGGTGCGGCGGTACTTGAGTACGGGGAATTGACAATGCGAATCAAGAGTTAAAAAAACAGAAAACAGGTAAAAGTCAGGCGTCATTGCGAGCGCAACGAAACGTTCTTTTTATAACAGGGCCGGTACGCGAAGCAATCCAGTTATGCGGCTTTGTTATGAACTCTTGGGTTGCTGGCTGGATTGCTTCGCGCACCAACACTGCTGTTAAACAAACTTTCTTCGCGCTCGCAATGACGTATATTTTCACCCCATATCTATCATATTTACGCGCATATGGTTGATACATCCTCATCAAATAATGCAAAATTCACAAAAAAACAGGGAACGTAGCACGTTCCCTGTCCTGACAATCGGTAGTTGGCAACTATTTAAGCCTGCCCAAAAGCCAAACAATATTCTCCCCGAGCCGCCGCAGCGTCGTCATGCCCTCGTCGTCCTGCTCACAGTCTCCCGGACTCAGCGCGAGGCTCATGTTCCAATAGCTTGAGCCCGGCACAACCATGTCGTTGATCAGGAAAAAATGGTTGATGGAGTCCAGCACATGGATCGCGCCCGACCGCCGCACAGCGCATACGCCAGCGCCGATTTTACGGGAAAAGCGCATACCGTCGCGGCGGGATATGTAGCCCGTGCGGTCGATGATCGCCTTGATCTCAGGGGTAAGGTCAGCGAAATAGGTGGGCGAGCCGAGCAGGATAGCGTCCGCGTCCGCCATTTTCGGGTACAGCTCGTTCATCCAGTCGTCTGTGGCGCACCGCCCGATGTGCGTCCCGCAGCCGCCGCAGGCCACGCAGCCGCGCACCGTCCTGCCGCCCGCCTGATACAGCTCCGTATCACATCCCGCTTCGGCGCAGACGCCCAGCACGGTTTTCAGCATACGGGCCGTGTTGCCGTCCTGGTGCGGACTGCCGTTTACGGCTAAAATTTTATTCATTTTTGTCGCTCCTCTCAAAATAAGTTTATGCTATATTTTATAGTCACGACCATTCGGTTTTTTGTTGACGTATGTATGTTTCACTTGTCAAAAATAACATATGTAGCTATTGCGGCCAAAGTGGAGGCCATTGCTTCTTTTAAAAATTCCACACCGAAAGATCCCATTTTTTTAAGAGTTTGTTTGAGCTTACTTTCATTTTGTTCACATTTTGCAATTTCCGCCTCATCTGCCATGTTTTTTAATTGAGATTTCACCATATCAGGCAAGACTGCTTTCGCCAAATAATCGCGCAGAGCGAACAAATCAAGTTCAACAGCCAACCAATCAACATCAGGTCTTGATTGGTTTATGACTTTTTGTGTGACATCTGTCATGTCACCTGCATTTATGATTCCTTTTGTTTCACCATTTATTATCATAACCCTTGTGCTCATTTATAGACCCCCTGCTGAACATCAGACATATCTCCTAAATTGACAACACCCTCAATGTTTGAGGCGTAAATTTGTCTTGATTCTATATTGATTATCTGCGTTCCAGTCAAACGATCTGCGATGGCATCTGTCAGGCTAATAAGAACACGCATCAAAAAATATTGATCTTTTGAGGAAATTCTAAAACGATAACCGGAGTTCATTTCAAAAAACAGACCAAACCAATCGGTTTCTTTTTCTTTGATGTATTTATAAATCCAATAGCCTGCTAAAATCAAACCGATCAGACCAATTCCGAAAGCAGGCAATGTTAAAAGGCCTATAATTGCTGCAATTAAAATTTTCTTAAGGGGAAGAGGGTTTTTCGCACACGGATAAACATACGCACGCGTAACATTTGACAGTTGATAAATCTTTCCCTGACAATAAAAGAGATTATTAGTTAGCTTAATCTCTCCATGGTCAATAATGTCGTTGCTCCCCTGGTCCCCTTTTTTTGACAAGTGATCCAAAAGTCCGCTCTTTGCCACACAAAACACCCTTTCTTTTACAAATTTTCTGTTTACCGCCGTTAATGCTAACGGCAAGGTTTATATACATACTATCACAAAAATTTGCTTATTGCAAGCACAAAATTCAATTTGTTGGAATAACTTTTTTAAAAGGCACAATAGTAAAATCGTTACATCCTTTCACTTTTTTTCAAGAATCTAGGCGAACATTTTTTACTTGACGAGCTATATTGTAATAAAGTATAATATAGCTATCTTACTTACTTGAGGAAAGTTTTTTATGTACAACAACTGGGACGAACTAAAATCCGCCTGCCTCACCTGTACGCGCTGTCCGCTGGGCGATACCAGAACAAACCTCGTTTTCGGCGTAGGGAACGAGCGCGCCGAGGTTATGTTCGTGGGGGAAGGCCCCGGTGAGCAGGAGGATCTGCGCGGGGAGCCTTTCGTCGGGCGCGGCGGACAGCTTTTGGACAAGTACCTCGGCGCGATTGATCTGGACAGGCGCGAAAACATCTACATCGCCAACATGGTGAAGTGCCGCCCGCCCGGGAACCGCGACCCCGCGCAGGAGGAGCAGGATAGCTGCCTTCCCTGGCTGCGGGAGCAGTTTCGGCTGCTTCGCCCGAAAATCGTCGTGTGCCTGGGCAGGATATCGGCCCAGCGGCTCATAAGCCCCGATTTCAAGGTGACGAAGGAGCACGGGCGGTTCTATGAAAAAAACGGCGTGCTGATGATGGGAACGCTGCATCCGGCGGCGCTGCTTCGGAATCCGATCCAAAAACCGGATGCTTTGGAGGACTTTTTGAATTTACGGGATAAAATTAAAGAAGTTTGCAGCAATACATACAAATAAAATATATAAAGAAAAGTTAAAATTACCATTGATTTTTTTGGATAAATATTTTATAATTTAATTGGATGCGTATACGTGCGCATATCATATTTTTATGTGAGGGAAAGAAATGAAGAAAATTTCTCTGAGGTTCCTGGCGCTTTTACTGAGCATGGCTCTTGTCTTTGGACTTGCCGCCTGCTCGAAGAACGAACCGGCTAGCACAACCGAAGCCGAAACGACGGAAATCGAAACTTTCACGGATGAACCAACCACACAAGAAGTGACTACCGAAGAAGCGCCGACGCAGGATCTGACCACCGCGGTGCCGGACGATACTACCACGGTCACCACGACGGCCCCGGACGTGACCTCAACAACGAAACCGGGCGACACCTCTACGACGGCTACCACCGCCACCACCAAGCCGGCATCGGCGGCTCCGTCCACCAAGGAGGAGATCATTGAGTATTTCAACGCGGCGTCAAACAAGGTAAAGACCGACAAGCCCGGCTTTACGTATAAAGACCGCGTGCTCATCGACAAGAGTAAGGTTAAAATCAGCAACGGACTTCTCAACGCTATCGCGCCCACGATCATCGGCTTCGCGGAGAGCAGCTTTTCCAACTGGACAGACAAGGGCGGACCGGCAAAAGGCGCGAATCACAACAACTCTTACCCTGTAGAGGGAAAGGACTGGTCAAGCAAGCTGACTCCGGCTGTTGTGAAGAGCGCGGCCTGCACAGACAAGGGAAGCACATATGAGATAAAGATAGTTATGAATAATGAAAAGATATCTCCGCTGCCCCGTGACGCGAGCACGACCAATCACGGAAAGGCCTTTAACATCATGTCGAAGGCGGACCTGGACGACGGCCTTCAGAGCTTCGAGAAGTGGGGAATCTCCATCAGCAAGTTTGATCTGGATGTTTCCGGCAGCACGATCACGGCCACCGTTGACAAGGCCTCCGGCCGCGTGACCAAGGCGACCTACAGTTTGGTGACGATGGCGGATATGACCGCCAAGGTAACGGCCTTTACGGTTGACGCCTCAGTCCCCCTGACCTTTGAGTCGGAGTACATCATCGCGAAGTAACCGTTTCTAAAAAACATCAAAGCGCAACAGGGGCGGGCAAGGGCCGGTTTCGACCGGCCCTGATAATCCGCCCTTTACGGCAGTTCCGCATGACATAGGAATATGTAAAATAATGACGAAAAAGTGAAAGGAAGAACAAAATAAATGGACAAACCCGTATTGATCGAGACCTCGGCGCGGCACCTGCATGTGTCAAGGGAGCATCTTGACATACTGTTCGGGGAAGGGTACGAGCTTACCCCGAAAAAGGATCTGTCGCAGCCCGGGCAGTTCGCCTGCGAGGAGCGCGTGGAGGTCGTCGGACCTAAAAAAAGTCTGCCCGGCGTGTCGATCCTGGGGCCGGTGCGCCCCGAGACACAGGTTGAGCTTTCCGTAACGGACGCGCGCTCAATGGGGCTGTTCGCGCCCATACGCGAAAGCGGCGACATAGAGGGCAGCGCCCCGTGCAGGCTCATAGGGCCGAAAGGAGAGGTCGCGCTTGACTGCGGTGTCATCGTCGCCAAGCGCCACATCCACGCCACGCCGGAGGACGCCGGGCGGTACGGCCTGAAAGACCGGCAAACCGTCAGCGTAGAGGTAAACAGCGACGGGCGCTCGCTGATATTCGGAGACGTTATTGTCCGCGTAAACCCGGCGTATGCCTTGGCTATGCACATTGATACGGACGAATCGAACGCGTCGCTGGCGGTGCCGGGCACCTACGGCGGGATCAGGGGTTAGGCGTTAGGGTGTGTTTGAAAAATCCCCGTGCGCGGATTTTTCAAACACACCCTAGGGATTAGGAGACGGTCAGGTAGCACGGTGCGTAAAAGTGTACGCGCCGTGTCATCTGGTTGTTTCCCAATTCCTAACCAACTGCTTGTAATGATTTCCCTTTTCGTCGAAGTCCCTGTAATCATTGTAGCTGGCCGCCGCCGGTGATAAAAGACAGCTTTTTCCCTTTTCTGTCAGCTCAAACGCGGCATTGACCGCGTCCCGCATATCTTTCGCCTTGATCAGATTTTTCGCCGAGCCGCCCGTCTCCAAGCCACTGCAGATCGCGTGGCCCGTTTCGGGCAGCCCGATGAGGTTGCGGACCGAGCTGTTTTCAAGGCTTTCGCAAAAATCGGCGTAGTCAAGCCCCCTGTCCATGCCGCCGAAGATCAGCGTGTCCACGTCGTTCAGGGCCTCAACGGCGCATATCACGGCTTTCGGGATCGTGGCGATGCAGTCGTTATAAAATTTTATGCCTGAGAAAGTTCCGGCGAACTCCATGCGGTGCTCAATGCCGCCGAAGTTTTTGACGCCCTGTAAAATTTTGTCTTCCGTGACGCCAAGGCATTTCGCGGCGGCAGCGGCATAAAAGACGTCGTAGCGGTTGTGTTCGCCGATAAGCTTCGGGTTCGCGCCCGCAAGCGTCCGCAGAAAATCGGACTTTTCCCCGTCCATTGTGCTGACGGGGATTTTTTGCGCCAAAGCCCCGCCAAAGTCATAGATTCCGCTCAGATCCTGGTCGCGGTTATAGATGAAGAAGTCGCGTTCGCTTTGATGGGCGGCGATGTTCCACTTGGCGTTGGCGTAACCCCGGAAGCCGTCATAATGGTCGAGATGCTCCTCATACAGGTTCGTGAACACCGCGACGTGGGGCGAGCATCGGGTGAACTCCAGCTGATGGGACGACAGCTCTATCACGGCGACCTGACCCTCGCAGCCGTCCATGGCGTCCAGCACCGGCAGGCCCATGTTGCCGATGAGGCACGACGGCATCTCGGCGGCTTGCAGGATCCCGTATATGAGCGTCGAGGTGGTCGTCTTGCCTTTCGTGCCTGTAACGCCGGCCTTGACGCACGGCGCGAACCGCAGAAACAGATCGGTCTGGCACGTGACGGTCACGCCGGGATCGAGTCCCACGCCGCGAAACGAAACGCCCGGCGACTTGATGATGAGATCGAAGCCGTTCACGCCGTCAAGATATCCCGCGCCCGTTATGAGCCTGATATTCGGGTCGTCCGTCTCCACGGGATTTTTGTCGGCGATCGTCAGCCGCGCGTCAGGCATATAGCGGCGGATATAATTCAGCGTCGAGCGTCCCTCGCGCCCGAAGCCCACGAGCAGGATGTTTTTATCTTTGAGGAATTCAATCAGCGTCTGTGACAAATCGGTACATCTCCTTAACGTTAGATAAAAATTCTTTCGGTATGTTGTGCTGTTCGTCGAACGCGGCCAAAAGCGTCTCGTCGGCCGCTTCGCCGGATTTTTCGCGCTGGTAAAGCCGCAGAAGCGCGGGCAGAGGCACGCCCTCCATGGTGTATTTGCGCACGGTCAAAGCCAGCGCCAGGCCGACCTCCGAGACGGTGCCGATACACTCAAAGGGCTTCGTATCGGAGAATCCGGCAAGGGCGAGAAAGTCGCCGGACAGGTCGCCGCGCTCAAGCAGGTTTTCGCCGAAGATGGCATTCAGCTCCTCCGCTCTCAAAAAAGGCGCGAGTATGATGTAGACGAACAGGCATTTCGCGCACTGGCGGCACCAGACATTTTGGCGGCTTCCAGCGTTGCAGCTTTTGAAAATCCCATGGTACTGGGGCAGCGCGGCGAAACGTTTGGCGATCTGCAGCTCGTTAAACGGGCGGAGCAGGCTGAAATAACGGATCGGCAAGTCCAGGAATTGCCGCGTGTATGTAAGGAAATCGTTTTCAAAATCGAAAGACTTCGAGTATTGATGGTTTACGTCCGCGCCCGGGACGCTCGGCTCGTTGGCGCTGGACTCATTTGAAAGGATGATATTTTCCGCGCCGATCAGGTATGCGCAGTACAGCGACAGAAACGCGGCCACGGCGGAAAACGGCGTATGCCCGTTAAGATAACCCTCGCCGTTTAAGCGCAGCAGCTCAGGGTCGATTGTTCTGTATGTACGCACGATGCTGTCCTTGGGAAGCCCCGCTGCCAAAACGGTACCTGTCCGGGCGGGCTGGTCGTTTATTGTGAAGCAGCGAATGCTGTCCCTCCTGCCGTGAAGCAGGCTCAACGTGACGGCGGAGTCCTTGCCGCCGCCTACGGGTACGAGATTCAGGCCGCACAGACGGATATCGGACGTACCCGCGCCGCTTTCAACAGTCTCTCCCAGGCTGTCAAAATTGACGAAGCTGTCAAAATCCGTGACGATGCCGTTCCGATAAAAGAATTCGCCCAGGCCGCCCCACCAGAGCTTTTTCCACCAAAGCGCCTGCTCACCGCTGACCGCCCCGCACCTGATCACGACTTTCCCGGGACACGCCGCTTTCCAGTAGCTGACGGCTTCCACAAGCCCCAAGGAAAAAATCAGCTTCCGGGCGGTTTCGCCGTCAAAGGGGTTGACAAGCGCAAGGTTGTCCGTCATGACCCTGATCTCGGGGCGGAATTCACACAAACCCTCCATGACAAAGCCGTAGCGTATCAGAATGTGATCCGGATTCCTGATGATTTCGTATCCGTTATAGAAAAAAGCGCGGTGCGCGGCGCGAAGCTCCTCAAACTTACCCATTTTTCACGATCCTCTCAAATTGGCTTGATTATATTGTACATGTATCCGCGCGCGAATGCAAGGGAATTATGTCGGATTTCAGACTCACGCGCCTTGACAGAAAAGATGTTGCAAAAAAAGTTGTTGTGTGCTATACTGAAAAAAGTGAAAATTTGTGTTGATGGGAACGGTATAAAATGATTGCTTTGATTGTGGTTCGGGCGCAAACGCTCCAAAACATTCAATGGAAAGGTTTCTGCAGAATACGATGAATGAATTCTTCAAGCGGACATGGGTGCAGGTAGATCTTGACGCGCTCAAGTCCAACTATAACGCGATCCGGGGCCATGTTTCACCGTCGGCGAAAATCATGGCCGTCGTGAAAGCGGACGCTTACGGGCACGGCTATGAGCGCGTCGTCAATGAGTTCTGCGGCGACGGCTGCGACTGGTTCGGCGTCTCGAACCTTGAGGAGGCTTTGCAGGTGCGCGAGGTCGCGGGAGGCAAGCCGATTCTGATCGTGGGCTACACGCCGCCCGAATACGCCGCCCAGCTGGCCGTTAACAACATTTCGCAGACCGTGTGGGGTATGTCCTACGCCCAAAGCCTGTCGGAAAACGCGCGGCGCGCGGGCGTGCGGGTAAACATCCATATCAAGGCGGATACGGGCATGACCCGGCTCGGGTTTCCGTATCAGGACGCCGGCCTGGACGCAGGCTCCGTTGACGATATTACGGCGGTCTGCGCGCTGCCGAACCTCTACAGTGAAGGCATATTTACCCATTTCGCCGTGGCGGACGAGGAGAAAAGCGGAGAGGCGTTTACGCGGCGTCAGTTCGGTCTTTTCCTTGATATGATTAGCCGCCTGAAACAAAAGGGCATTGAGTTTGAGTACCGCCACTGTTGCAACTCGGCGGCCACCCTGTTATACCCGGACATGCAGCTTGACATGGTCCGTATGGGAATTGAGCTGTTCGGCTGCTGCCCGTCGCCGAAAATCAAGAAGTATCTCGAGGTCACGCCGGTGATGTCGCTCAAAACAGTGATGTCGATGATCAAAACGGTCAGGCCGGGTACGCCCGTGAGTTACGGCGGAGACTATGTGACGCAGCGTGAAACGACTGTCGCGACAGTGCCGGTAGGGTATGCCGACGGTTATCCCCGCGCGCTGGCAGGCGGCGAAATGCTGTTTAAGGGACAGCGCCTGCCCATTATCGGGCGCATTTGCATGGACCAGTGCATGCTGGACGTCACGGGCGTTGACGGGATCGCGGAGGGCAGCCACATCACGGTGTTCGGCAAAAGCCACCGGGATAAGATAAGCGTGGACGAGCTGGCGCAAAGGCTCGGTACAGTCAATTACGAGCTGCTCTGCGGAATCAGCAAGCGCGTACCGCGTATATACATGAGCCACAATGAGATCGATTTTATAACCGACTATATACAGGTCTGATTTTTCTTTACAAACTTTCTACTTTGGCTTAAAAAATTATTCACGCGCATTTCATATTTATGGGGTATGATTTACACAAGCTCAACGGCGAAAGGCGCCGCACCGAGTAGCCGGTGAGTAATTTTACCCCCTCCTCAAAGCAACCCCTCATAAAAGCAAAGCCCCGCTTGAAAAGGCGGGGCTTTGCTTTTGACAGTTAAAAATGCGAATCACGTGTTAAATAATGGATAAAAACAGAAAGGGTATTAGGGCGTGTTTGAAAAAACCACGCGCACGTCTTTTTGGCGCTTTTTCCGCCGCACTGCGTTAAAATTTCTTAAAATACGGGAGTATTCTTTCAAAATTTTATCTTGTGCGGCGAAAAAA
>WRED01000017.1 GCA_009779495.1 Oscillospiraceae bacterium
CAAAATAGGCAACGAGATGTACGGGCAGACCTGCGGAGAGCTTCAGGTGCCTTTCACGCGTGACGGGCAGTACCTTTGCTTCCCCAAAAGGATACCGAAAGCCTTTCTGTATATCACAAAGCTTTACTGGCGCTACATGGGCGTGCCTAACCGCGTGCTTGGCCGGGAGGAGCTGTTTGGCATCATTCCTGCTCTTGAAGAAAATCTCGGCAGCGCGCTGTTCTTCCCCACGGCGGGGGCTGTCTGTCCCTATAGCCTCACCATCGCTTACGCCGAAAACGCCGTCATGAACGGCGCGAAAATCAGTCTCAACACCGCTGTGCTGGGCATGGCGGTTAAGGATCACAGCATCACTGCCGTGCGCACAAACCGGGGGATGGTCCGCCCGAAGCTGGTCATCAACGCGGCGGGTGTTTTCGCCGAGGATGTGGCCGCCATGGCGGACGACCGCTTCTTTTCCATCCACCCCCGCCGTGGCACGAATTCCATCTTGGACAAAAAAATCGGCGATAACATTTCAAAGTATCACGCTTCCACGCTCCTGACAGGCCACGCGAAGGGGGCGCACACCAAGGGCGGCGGCGTGATCCGCACCGCGCACGGCAACCTCCTGCTGGGTCCAAACGCGGTGGAAGCCCCTGAAAAAGAGGATTTCAGCACCGCGCCGGAGTCGATTCAGGTCGTGTTCGATAAGCAGCTGAAAACCAGCGCGAAGCTCCATAAAAGCCAGATCATCACGTATTTCACCGGCGTACGGGCGGCGACTTTCGAGGAGGATTTCATCGTCGGGCCGGGTCTGTATACCCACAATATCCTCCACGCGGCGGGAATCCAATCCCCGGGCCTGACAGCGGCTCCCGCGCTGGGTGTGGAGCTTACTCGCATGGCCGTGGAAAAACTTGAGTCCATGGGCTTGCGCCCAGAGGTAAACGAGGCGTTCGATCCCGTGCGCCCGGCGATTCCCTGTACCGCTGAATTGCCTGAGAAAGAGCGCGGCGAGCTGATCAGCCGAAACCCCGATTACGGTGTGATCCTCTGCCGCTGCGAGCAGGTCAGCCGGGGCGAGATCATCGATGCGCTTCACCGCCCGTTGCCCTGCGACAGTATTGACGGCGTGAAGCGCCGTGTGCGGTCCGGCATGGGGCGCTGTCAGGGCGGCTTCTGCGGGCCGCTGGTGGCGCAGGTGATCGCGGGGGAGCTGGGCATTCCGCTTGACCAGGTCCGCAAAAGCGGCGCGGGCAGCGAGGTGCTGTGCGGGTCTACGAAAGGGGGATCAGGCGAATGAGCATTCAATTTGACGTTGCTGTCATCGGCGGAGGTCCTGCGGGGCTGGCCGCCGCCATCGCTGCGAACGGGGCGGGCGCGAAAACCGTCCTGATTGAGCGCGAGGCCCGGCTCGGCGGTATACTCAAACAGTGCGTGCACGACGGCTTCGGCCTGGTTCGCTACGGCGAAAGGCTGGCCGGGCCTGAATACGCCCAACGGTACATAAACGAACTGAAAGAAACAGATGTACAGGTGTCGCTGTTGACTTTCGTGGATAAAATAAAAAACCTGCCCGACGGTTATGACCTCACGCTCGTGAGCGCCGGGGGCTTGCGTCACATACGTGCGCGGGCCATCGTGCTGGCTACGGGATGCCGTGAGCGTACCGCGCGGCAGATCGCGATTCACGGCCAGCGTCCCGCCGGGGTGCTGACCGCCGGAACCGCGCAATATTACACCAACATACTGGGGCAGCTGCCCGGGCGGCGCTGCGTCGTTTTGGGTTCGGGCGACATCGGCATGATCATGGCCCGGCGGTTGACGCTTGAGGGCGCGGAGGTGCTGGGGGTATACGAGGCAAAATCCATTCCCAGCGGACTGCCGCGCAACATCGCGCAGTGTCTGCTGGATTTCGGCATCCCGCTGCATTTGTGCAAAACCGTCACGCGCTGTTTCGGCCATGCGCGGCTGGAGGCCGTGGAGATCGCCGGGGTGGACGAGAATATGCGCCCGATCGCCGGGACGGAGGAGCGTCTGGAATGTGACGCGCTGATCCTTTCCGTGGGGCTGATCCCTGAAAACGAGCTGGCCGAAACCCTCGGTGTGCGGCTTGATCCCGTGACGAACGGTCCCGTTTGCGACCAAAACGGGCAGACGAATGTGCCCGGCGTTTTCAGCTGCGGCAACGCCTCCCACGTCAATGACCTGGTGGATTACGTCAGCGAAAGCGGCGCGGCGGCGGGGCGTGCGGCGGCGTCCTATGTCCCCGGCGAACGGCTTTATGCCGAACTGCGCGCGGGCGAAGGCTTCCTTTATGCCATGCCGCAGAGGGTGGAACTCAGCCGCGTGCCCGAGGAGCTTACGCTGTATTTCCGTTCCCGTGATGAGCGCGGCAAGACGCGTGTCAGCGTGAAGCTGGGCGAAAAGCTTCTTCTGCAAAAGCGCTTTAATCAGCTTCGCCCGCCGGAGATGGAGCGCGTCACGCTTGATTTGTGCGGCGCGGCGATAGGGGAGGGCGGCGTGATTTTGCTTGAAATGGAGGAGATAGTTTGAAAGAAAATCTTTGATTTTCTTTCAAACAGGAAGTTTTGTACTTTCGCGCCATATGGATAGCGCGAATTTGCTTCGCAAACCGTACAAAGCTTCTGCGTGCTACGAAAGGATGGTCATTATCGTGAAAAATCTCATCTGCATAACCTGCCCCACGGGTTGCCGCCTTGAGGCGGAGTATGCCGGCGGCAAACTCACGGTCAGCGGCAACGGCTGTAAGCGCGGCGAAGAATTTGCCCTCGCGGAGCTGACCAACCCTATGCGCAGTCTGACCTCGACCGTGCGCACGGCGAACCCGCTGATGATGCTTCCCGTGCGCACCGACCGGGAGATACCGAAGGACAAGATCGGCGAGGTGATGAAGCTACTGCGGGGCGTGGTTGTCGAAAGGCCCGTGACGTGCGGCGAGATTATTGCCGGCCTTGCGCCTGTGTGCGACGGAAGCATGATTGCTACATGCGACATGAGTTGAAAATAATTTGTATATAAGAAGGTGGTTGATCCTATGGCATCTGAACCCCTTGTGCTGGCTATCGACATGGGTACGCAAAGTGCCCGCGCCCTTTTGTGCGACAGCCGCGGGAACATTCTGGCCAAAGCGCAAAAAATCTACGAAACGCCGTATTATTCCCTTAGGCCCGGTTGGGCCGAGCAGTCGCCCGGTTTTTTTTGGGAAGCCGTGTGCGAGTGCTGTAACCGGCTCAAGCGTGAGAATGAGGCGCTGTTCAGCGGCGTCATCGCCGTGACGGTCAGCACCATACGTGACAGCTGTCTCTGTTTAGACGCGCGCATGGAGCCTCTGCGGGACGTTATCCTCTGGTTGGACACCCGTGAATCCAGCAACATAAAGATTCCGGGTTTCCACTCAGCGCTTTATAAGCTGATTGGCATGACCGACACCGTCAAGCTTCAGCGGCGGGTGAGCGCCTGCAACTGGATCGCCGAGCACGAGCCTGAGCTGTGGCAAAGGACGGAAAAATTCGTCCTGCTTTCCGCGTGGCTGAATTACAAGCTGTGCGGGAACCTCTGTGACGCCGTGGCGAGTACCGTGGGGCACTTACCCTTTTCCAACAAAACGCGTAACTGGATGACCCGCGGCGACTTCGCGCGTCCTATTTTCGACGTGCGGGACAGTCAGCTCTACGACCTGGCGGATGCGGGCAATATCCTTGGGAGGATCACGGCGGCGGCGGCGGATCAGACGGGTATCCCACAGGGGCTGCCGCTGATCGCCACGGGCAGCGACAAGGCCTGCGAGACCCTTGGCCTGGGCTGCCTGACGCCCGACGTGGCCGCCCTGAGCTTCGGTACCACGGCCACGGTTGAGTTCACCCTGCCGCGCTACATAGAACCTTTCCCTTTTATTCCCTCATACAACTCCGTTGTGCCGGGGTATTACACCCCCGAGGTGGAGATTTACCGTGGATACTGGCTCATCAGCTGGTTCAAAAAGGAGTTCGCCGCCAAGGAGTGCGCGGAAGCGGAGTTCCTTGGCGTCAGCGCCGAGACCGTTCTGAACCGAAAGCTTTCCCAAATCCCGCCCGGATGCGACGGCCTGATGCTGCATCCATACCTGACTCCCGGGTTGGTGATGCCCCACGCGCGCGGCTCGCTGATGGGCCTTTCGGACAGCCACACCCGTATGCATTTTTACCGCGCCATCATCGAGGGCATAAACTTCGCCCTGATGGAGGGGCTTGAAAACATCGAAAAGCGCGGCAAGTGCAAGGCGGAATCACTGCGGGTCGCGGGCGGCGGAAGCCAGAGCGAGGAAATTTTGCAGATCACGGCGAATATGTTCGGTCTGCCCCTGCGGCGTGTGCACACCCATGAAGTGACGGGCCTGGGCGCGTCGCTGGCGGTTTTCGTGGCCATGGGCGTCTATCCCGGCTACAGTGAAGCCGTAGCGGCAATGGTGCGTCCGGGAGAGCCGTTCATGCCCGACCATGAGGAGCACGCCCTTTACCGCAAACTCTACAAGGAAACCTTTACGAAGGTTTTTGAAAAGCTGGAGCCGTTCTACCGCGGGATGAAAAATATACTATAATAGAAACGGAGTTGTCACCATGTCCACCTATAAAGGTTTTGAACCCAAGTGGTTCCAAGGAGAGATACCAGCGAATTCCTACCGTTCCGTATTCAAGTGGGGCGCGCCGGAGAAAATCAAGGCCCCCGGGGAGCGTATGTTCCGCGACGTCCTGCGCCGCTTCGGCATTGGAGACGAGACGTTTCACGATTACCAGCAGAATCTGGGCCTGGACGAGGTCAAGTTCGACATTCCCGTCCTTTTGGCCGATGAGCACATCGCCGCGCTCAAGGCCATAGCAGGGGAGGAGTATGTGCGCAGCGACGATTACGCCCGTTTCAGCGTGGCCTATGGCAAGACCATGTACGATATTATGCGGGCGCGCAATAAGGTCGTCGAAAATGTGCCGGACGTCGTTGTCTACCCCGACACCCGCGAGCAGATTGAGGCCATCGTCGCTTACGCTACGCTACATAAGATCCCTCTCTATGTCTACGGCGGCGGCAGCTCCGTCACCCGCGGCGTAGAGTGCGTCAGGGGCGGCATTTCACTCGACATGCGTTTGCGCTTCAACAAGGTAGTCAAGTTCAACGAGGAGGACCAGCTCATCACGGTGGAGTCCGGCATCAGCGGCCCCAAGCTGGAGGATCTGCTCAACGACGCGGTGAAGGAGTTCGGCGCGAAGCGGGCCTACACACTCGGCCACTTCCCGCAGAGCTTTGAGCACAGCTCCGTGGGCGGCTGGGTCGTCACCCATGGCAGCGGGCAGAACTCCACCTATTACGGCTGCATTCAGGATATGGTTCTGGGACAGAGCTACGCCACGCCCAAGGGCGTCGTCACCACTGACAGCCATCCGAGAAAGGCCACAGGCCCTGACCTCGACCAGATCATGATGGGCAGCGAGGGGGCTTTCGGCGTGCTGACCCACGTCACGCTGAAAATCTGCCGCCACATGCCCGAAACCGTTTGCCGCTTCAGCTATATGTTCAAGGACTGGCAAACGGGCATTACCGCCGCCCGTGAGATTATGCAGAGCGAGGCGGGCAACCCCAGCGTGTTCCGCCTGAGCGACCCGGAGGAAACTAGCATCATGGTCAACATGTACGGCGTGATGGAAAGCCCGTTGCGGCATCTGTTCAGCGTTAAGGGAATGAAAGAAAACGAAATGTGCCTGTTCCTTGGTTTCACAAACGGCGAAAAGGGCTACAGCAAAAACACGGCAAAGAACGTCGCGCGCGTCGCCAAACGCTACGGCGGCCTGAGCCTCACGGGATACGTCTGCAAGGGCTGGGAGCACGGCCGCTTTTCCGACCCGTACCTGCGCGATACCCTTCAGGACTTCGGCGTGCTGATGGATACCATGGAATGCAGCGTTAACTGGAGCGATATGGCAAGGGTACACGCGGAGGTCCGCAAGACAGTCAAGGCCCGGCCCAATACCATCTGTATGACGCATATGAGCCATGTCTATCCCCAGGGCGGCAATCTCTACTGGATTTTTATTATTCTCGAAAACGATATGGAAGCGTTCCGCGCGTTCCACGCAAGCATCCTCGACGCGATACAGCGCAGCGGCGCGAGCATGAGCCATCACCACGGCATCGGCAAGATGTTCGGCCCGTGGCTCGAGGGTCAGCTGGGGCGCAACGAATACGCCGTGATCCGCGCGCTGAAAGAATATTTCGATCCCGACAATATCATGAACCCCGGCGGGACGTTAGGGCTGGATTTGGATGAGGGAGAGAAAAAGTTCTTGAAAGGATAGGGTTTTCGTATGAACCAGATCATCAGCTTTTTTCTGAGTGTCTATCTTGTACTGGCGGCGATTCCGGGCGCGGTTATGGGTACGGGAGAGAACCGCGCCGCACTGCGGACACAGTGGCAGATTTTGAGCGGCGGCATTTGGGCGCACCGGGACGCCGAGTACGATATCATCATCGTCGCGGGGCAGTCAAATGCGGGAGGCTGCGGCGTAGGTCCTGTTGAAAATGAGTATATACCGACCGATCTTGTCCAATTGATGCCGCAAAAGCCTAATTTTTTAGGCGGGTTTCAAATTGAAAGGGCGGCTGAAAACAGAAGGTCCTCCGACCGCTTGCCGGAGGGGAACATCGGCCTTATCTTCGCCCGCGCGTATATCGAAAACGGCCTTTTGGAGCCCGGGCGCAAAATACTCATATTGAAAGCGGCCGCGGGCGGCACGGGTTTTTTAAAGGGTGACTGGGGCTTGAATGATTTCTATTATTTAAACATGCTGGAGATGATCAAAACCGCTCTGGCGCTGAATGAAAGCAACAGGGTCAAAGCGGTGCTGTGGCATCAGGGCGAAGGGGAGGCTTTATACCGGGCAACGGAGGAGCAGCAGATCGCGAACCTTACAGCGCTCGTCAACGGTGTGCGCGAGCAATGCGGCGACCTTGACTTGCCATTTATGGCAGGGAACTTGGTGGAGGAATGGTGGACATCAGACCCGGAAGCCTGTCTCCCCGTGATTGACGGTACGCGCGCGGTGTGCGCCAATGCGGGCCGCGCGGCTTTCATTGAATCCGATGGGTTAACGTCAAACTATCAGGCGGTCGGCGAGGTCAACGGCGGGGGACCCGATATCATTCATTTCAGCCGCGAAGCCCTTTATATATTCGGGCAGCGGTATTTTGAGGCGTATCAGGATATCATTGCCGGTTAATCAGCGGTCACATAACACACGTAAAAAGGATGGTGAACGGGCTAGGGCGTGTTTGAAAAATTCCACGCGCACGTCTTTTTGGCGCTTTTTCCGTCGCACTGCGTTAAAATTTTTTGAAATACGGGCGTATCAATCCTTGCGAAGGGGAACTTTCAAAATTTTACCTTATGCGACGAAAAAATTACTCAAAAATCCGCACATGGGTATTTTTCAAACACGCCCTAAATCGCCCCTCAAGTATGAAAAAAACAAAAAAAATATTTGCCGTAATCCTCTGCGCCTCGCTTGCGCTGCTGTCATTCGGCGTAATCGTGCAGGCTCGGGAGTCCGAGCCTCTGAAATTTGTTGTGCTTGGCGATTCTATCGCGGAGGGAGTCGGGGCGAGAATTAAAAGCAATGCGTACGCCAACCGAATCGCCCGGGCCAAAGGTTATGAACTGAGCAACTTCGGCAAGGGGGGCGACACCTCCGCCGCGCTGCTTTGGAAGGTGACGGAGGATGAAACCATCAGGCAGGGAATCCGTGACGCGGACATCATTGCCGTTTCCATCGGAGGCAACGATTTCTACCCGTCTTTGTCTCTGGTTCTGAACGGATTTCTGGGTGAATACAGCTGGATGGAGCCGCGCCGGGAAGCGCTTCGGGAAAACTTTTTTGATGCCGTCGCGGAAATACGTGCTTTGAACCCGGACGCCATGCTGATCGTGCAAACCTTATACAACCCGCTTCTTGCCCTCCCGTTGCCGACGCTGTATGATCTGTATGACGAAACGGTTCAGGGAATCAACGCCGTCATCGGGGAATATCTGACACAGCAGCCGGATGCTTTTCTGATCGCGGACGTATACGCCGCGTTTCAGGGCAGATACGGCACGGTGTCCATTGACATGGTACATCCCTCTGACTGCGGGCACGCCATCATCGCCGATGTGCTGATGGACACGATTGACGGTACGCAAACGCTGAAACCCGCAAGCGGAGCGATCAATCTGTTGGCAGGTATTTTTTATAAGCCTGTTTTCGAGGCGCTGGATTGGATCATTGTCGGAATGCTGAGAATTGTGCATGACGCGCTGCCGTCCGTTTGGGAGCGTATCATGCAGCTTTAAATTTGAAAATGCAGACTGAAACGGAGTTTTTATAATAAAGGATAAAAACAAATTATAAATATTCCTGTATTCCTCTTGAAATGCCCTCGCAAATAGGTTAAAATAGAAATAGCATTTTAGCCTAAAATTTGTGGGGGGTATATTTATGTCACTTAAATTCAGCACAAGGTACGCGGGCGACGCGGTAACCGAAGCGGCTTTGGCCGCCATTTCCCCGGAGGCTACGATCGCTCACGCACGGCTCAGAAGCGGCACTGATCCGTTGTGTGAATTCGCCGGCTGGCTTGATTTACCTGTGAACTACGACAAAGACGAGTTCCTGCGCATCAAAGAGGCCGCCGGGCGCATACGCGAAAACTCAGATTTGCTTATCGTCATCGGTATCGGCGGGTCGTATTTGGGCGCGAGGGCCGTCATTGAGCTTATACGCTCAAACAACTATAACGCGTTGAAAAAAGATACGCCCGACATCTATTTCGCGGGGAACACCCTCAGTCCCTCCGCGCTGTCGGAGCTGGTCACGCTTTGCGGGGGTAAGGATTTTTCCGTAAGCGTCATTTCAAAGTCCGGTACGACGACCGAGCCGGCCATTGCTTTCCGCGTATTCAGGGAGCTGCTTATAAGAAAATACGGCGCGGAGGAAGCGGCCAAGCGTATTTTCGTCACGACCGACAAGGAAAAAGGTACGCTGAAAGCCATGGCTGACCGCGAGGGGTACGAGACGTTTGTCGTGCCTGATGACGTTGGCGGGCGCTATTCCGTGCTGACCGCCGTCGGGCTTCTGCCGATCGCCGCTGCCGGGATCGACGTGGACAAGCTGATGGAGGGCGCGGCTGCCGCGCGTATTGCCTACTCCGACCCTGACCTCAATAAAAATGACTGCTATAAATACGCCGCGATCCGCAGCATCTACTACAGAAGCGGCAAAAAAATCGAGCTTTGCGTGTCTTATGAGCCGTCGTTCACGATCATGGGTGAGTGGTTCAAGCAGCTGTTCGGCGAAAGCGAGGGCAAGGGCGGCGTCGGGCTGTTCCCGGCCTCGGCCGTTTACTCCACCGACCTTCATTCGCTGGGGCAGTATGTCCAGCAGGGCGAGCGGCATTTGTTTGAAACCGCGGTGCTGTTCACAAAGCCCAAGGCTGACGTTACGATAGGGCTTGATCCCGATAATGCCGACATGCTTAACTTCCTGGCGGGCAAAACGCTGTCTTTCGTCAACCGTAAGGCTTTCGAGGGCACGGCCCTTGCCCATCTTGACGGCGGAACGCCGAGCCTTGTCGTCGAGATGGACGACTCAGGCGAGTACAGCGTCGGATGGCTGATTTACTTTTTCGAGCTGGCCTGCGCAGTTTCCGGCTGTATGCTGGGTGTCAACCCGTTTGACCAACCGGGCGTGGAAATGTACAAAGCTAATATGTTCGTGCTTTTGGGTAAGCCGGGATATGAGAAAGAAAAAGAAGAGCTTGAACGACGGTTAAAATAGAAAACTATTCATAAGAAAGGATTTGGTTAACATGATATCTTTAATCATCGGACGCAGAGGCTCCGGCAAGACAAAGCACCTGATCGAATTGGTCGAGGAGACCGTTCGCTCCTCTGACGGCAACGTCGTGTGCATCGAGAAGGAACCGAAGCTCACCTACGACGTCAACTACCGTGTGCGCCTGATTGATACCGATCATTACGCCATAAGCGGCTATGACGCGTTTTACGGCTTTTTGTGCGGTGTTTGCGCGGGCGACCACGATATCACGGATATCCTGATCGACGCGACGCTCCGAATCGGCGGGCGCGACTACGAGCAGCTCGCGGACTTTTTGAAAAAGGCCGATACGCTGTGCAAAACCTCCCACAAGAAATTTACATTCACGATTTCGGCGGATAAGGCCGAGTTACCTGAGAGAATATTCGATTTCTGCACGATTCTGTAAAAAATATCGCAAAATAATCACAAAATACGCAATATCATATTGACAAAACCACCACGGAAAGCTATAATGTTTTTCGCGTGGTTTGTTGCGGAGTTTATGCTATGCTGTTTGAACTGGAACCTGTATTCAATAATGTCGGATTTTCCCTTGATATCAGCCATGAGATTGACCTGTCCGGCGCGGAGCTGAACGGCGGCTTTCCTTTTCAAAAGCCTGTCAAGGTAACAGGTGCCGTTGTGAACAGCGCGGGCGTCGTGTCCGTCATGGCCGAGGCGGCCTTTACGCTGTTTTTGTCCTGTGACCGCTGTGCCGCGCCGATTGAACGGCAGATATCCGTCCCGGTTGAGCACGTTTTGGTTACGGAGCTGAACGACGATGCGAACGCCGAGCTGATTTTGCTCGAAAGCCTGCGGTTTGACTTGTCCGGGCTTGTGACGGACGATATTTTCTTAACGCTGCCGATGAGATTCCTGTGTAAGGACGGCTGTAAAGGAATTTGTGCCCAATGCGGACAGAATTTGAATCAAGACCCATGCAGCTGTAAAAAGCCTGTTGACCCGAGGTTGCAAGCTTTAGAACAGCTTTTGGATAAATAATATATACTTAGCGTAATCGGAACAAGGAGGTGCTCATATGGCAGTCCCGAAAAGAAGAGTATCGAAGGCAAGACGTGATAAGAGGCGTTCCAATGTTTGGAAGCTTGACGTGCCCGCGCTTGAAAAGTGTAAGCAGTGCGGCGAACTCAAAAGGCCACACCGGGTTTGTCCCGACTGCGGCTATTACAATGGCCGTCAGGTGATCGTGAAAGAGGCGTAATTGCGTTCAAGAGTTAGGCAGAGGAGGATTTTTCCTTTCTCTGTCTTTTTCTTTATTAAAGAACTTTCATATGAACACAGTTTCTAACAGAAAAAAGGAGCTGAAAATGATGCTGCTATTTATGGCTATATGCTCCTGCAGCGGGCGAGAGTTCAATAATCACGTTTTTTTGATAAAAATTGCTGAAGCCCCCTAGAGCCTGTTGACACGAGATAAAATGTTCAGATTTTATCTCGTGTCAACAGGCTCTAACAACCAGCTGCATTCCTCTACGACGATTGTTTGCGTATGATTTGGGGATTCAAATTCAAAATATTTGCGTTCAGCACTCCAAAATCTACCGTTAAAAAAATTATATAATAGCAGGGATAAAGTACAAATCGCTGTGGTTGTCAGTCGTATCCATTTTTTTTGATAATCACAAAAAAAGAATATATACGCAGCTACAATAAGAACATGGAAAAGGATGGTTTGAGCAATATCCGTTTTATTACCGTTGAGATAGAGAAAAATGCCTTTAGACGCAAGAACATCAAGGCATATTTTCACAGCTAAAGCAAACAGAAACACAGAGCCTGACACTATTAAGTGAAAGCAAGTATTTTCTATTAAATTTAGAACATTTTTTCATGGCGTCCATCACACGTTAAACCTAAACAGTACAACATCCCCGTCCCGCATAACATACTCCTTGCCCTCGTTGCGCACAAGCCCTTTTTCTTTCGCCGCCGGCAGGGAGCCGCAGCTGACAAGATCATCAAACAGCACGACCTCGGCCCGGATGAAGCCGCGCTCGAAATCCGAATGGATCTTCCCGGCGGCCCCCGGCGCTTTCGTGCCTTTTTTGATTGTCCACGCGCGGACCTCAGGCGTGCCCGCCGTCAAAAATGAGATCAGGCCCAGCAGGCTGTAGCTGCGCTGAATCAGCAAGTCAAGGCCGCCCTGGCCGACGCCAAGCTCCGACAAAAACAGTTCCTTTTCCTCCGGCGGCATTGACGCGATCTGCGCCTCAAGCTCCGCGCAGATCGGCAGCACCTCCGCGTCCTCGGCGGCCGCGATTTCACGTACGGCCATGTAGCCGGGGTTGTTTTCGATGCCGCCTGTGAAGTCGTCCTCGCTCATGTTGCAGGCGTAGATGACGGGCTTCGACGTCAGCAGCGAGACCTCCGAAAGCATCGCTTTTTCATCGTCGCTTATGTCGATCGAGCGGGCTAAAACGCCGCTTTCAAGCTCGGATTTGACGCGGTTCAGAAGCGCAAGCTCTTTCGCGATGGACTTATCGCCCTTGAGCGCCTTTGTGCCGCGGTCGATACGCCGCTCCAGAACCTCCAGATCGGCGAAAATCAGCTCGAAATTGATCGTTTCGATGTCGCGGCGCGGGTCGATGCCGCCATCCACATGGACGATATCGTCGTTTTCAAAGCAGCGCACAACGTGGATGATCGCGTCCATCCCGCGAATATGCGACAGGAATTTGTTGCCGAGTCCCTCGCCCTTCGACGCGCCCTTGACAAGCCCCGCGATATCGACGAACTCGATGACGGCGGGAACGATCTTGGCAGGGTTGTACATTTCCGCCAGCTTGTCCACCCGTGTGTCCGGGACATTTACGACGCCGACGTTCGGCTCAATGGTGCAGAACGCGTAGTTCGCGGACTGCGCCCCGGCGTTTGTGATCGCGTTGAACAGGGTGCTTTTGCCGACGTTCGGCAGGCCTACGATTCCGAGCTTCATGTTATGATCATTCCTTTATATCTATAATCAACTTAAAAGCTTATACATTTGCGCGGCGTTTTCCTTTGTCGCGTGTTCCGAGACGCTCAGAACCTCCGCGCGCGTAAGATTCGCGCCCATCTGTATCTCAATGACGTCGCCGATCTTGACCTCATACGACGCTCTCGCGACCTTGCCGTTGACGGAGACGTGCTTCGCGTCGCACACCTCGTTCGCGACGGAACGGCGTTTGATGATGCGGGAAACTTTCAGATATTTGTCGAGTCTCATTTTTACTGTCATTCCTTTCTGGCAATAAGCAATCCGTGCATACTGTAGCCGACCGTACCCGGCTCCTCGCAATGCCTGTAGATGTACTCCATCCACTTTTCAAAGGCTTCGTCGGAGGCGGCATTGACCTTATCCGCGATGACGAAAGAGATGCCGTCCGTGCCGATATTATGAATCATTTCAAGCCCGGCCATTCGCGCGTACCGCTCCATCTTCGCCGGGGTAGTGGCTTTCCACAGGCAGTCGCTGCCGTCCTCAAACGCCGCGAGCACCTCGTCAAGGTCGGAGAGTCCCGGCTTGACCTCGGCGGCGACAGCGGCAAAGTAGTTCAAATAAGACAGTGCCACAAGCCCGCCTTTTTTACAAACCCTTTTGCACTCCCGGATCGCCCGGAGCTTTTCATCGTCCGCAGGCAGATGGTACATCGCGCCCATGCACAGCACAGCGTCAAAGCTGTCCGCGCCGAAGCGCGACAGGTCAAGCACGTTGCAGACGGCGGTTTCAGCCAGCTTATCCGCGTTCGGCTTCGATCGGATGATGTTTATATGGCGCTCCACAAGATCGCACGCGGTGACGGCGTGACCCTTTTCCGCCAAATAAAATGAATAGATACCGGTCCCGGCGCACGCGTCGAGGATACGGCTTTCAGGCGGGAGCAGTTTATCCAAATACCGTACTGTCGTCAGATATTCCGGAAGGTGGGCTTTGTCGCGGAACAGGCGGCCGTCCTCGTCATAGCTTTCGTAGAAATTTTTTATTTGCTCGATCATGTAATTATGATCCTTTCAATAGACAAAAAAGCGCGCCGTTTTAACAGGCACGCTTTTTAATCAGAACGTATATAATACTCCTTAACTTCTTAAAACCACAGCAAAAAATCGCGCAAAACCCGTATATCAAAGCTTTTGCTTATTTTTTGCGGATTTTATAGTCGTTAAGGTGTATATACTAATCCCGATTATAAAACCTAAAAAAATCAAGCAAAAACTTTGATATGTGGGTTTTGCGCAGATTTTTTGTAAAGGTTTTAATGAGGGGTTAGTATTACCCCGCGACGGCGTCCTTGAGCGCCTTGCCGGCTTTGAACGCGGGAACTTTTGTGGCGGGAGCGACGACGACCTCGCCTGTTCTGGGATTGCGAGCCTGTTTTTCGGCCCTGTCGCGTACCTCAAAGGTACCGAAGCCGATGAGCTGAACCTTTTCTCCGGCGGAAAGAGCGTCCGAAATAGCGCCGAAAACGGCGTTGACGGCTTTCTCCGCGCCCTTTTTATCAAGGCTGTTTTTCTCCGCGATGGTATTGATCAGGTCTGCTTTGTTCATAAAAAACCCTCCATAATTTTTTGTGTTTAATTTTTACATTTGAAATGCACCTTAGTATATCACACTTCCAGGGGTTTGTCCAGCTTTTTTATTCGATTTTTATCTCGTCCCAAAGCTTGTCCATTTCCGCAAGTGACGCCGTTTCAAGCTCGAGCCCGCGTTCTTTCGCCAGCGCCTCGAGCCTTTGGAAACGCGCGATGAACTTGTCTGTCGAGGACGTAAGCGCCTCCTCCGCGTCGAGACGCAAAAAACGCGAAACGTTCACCGCGCTGAACAGGAGGTCGCCAAGCTCCATGGCCACGTTTTCGGGGCTTGAGCCGTGTATCGCTTCTTTCAGCTCCGCGATCTCCTCCGACAGCTTACAGAGCGCGCCGGAGACGTCCGGCCAGTCGAACCCGAGCTTCGCCGCTTTCTGCTGCACTTTCCCGGCGCGCATCAGGGCGGGCAGCTCACGCGGAACCGACAGCATAGGCTCGCTGCCCTTTGCCTGCCCTTTGCTTTTGCGTTTTATAGCGTCCCAGTTCGACAGGACGTCGTCCACGCCGCCGACAGCCGCTTTGCCGAACACATGCGGGTGGCGCTCGATGAGCTTTTTGCAGATACCGTCGCATACGTCGTCAAAAGTAAAGCCGCCGGCCTCGGACTCCATCTGCGCGTGGAACACGACCTGCATCAGCAGATCGCCAAGCTCCTCAAGCAATAGTCCCTGATCCTGCTTGTTGATCGCTTCGATGACCTCATAAGCTTCCTCTATCAGATTTTTTTTGATGCTTTCGTGGGTCTGCTCCGCGTCCCAGGGGCAGCCGCCGGGGGAACGCAGATAGGCCATGATGTTCAGCAGGTCGCCGATGGCGTAGGTTGATTTCAGTTCAAAGTTCGCCGTTATATATCCCTCCGATTTCGCGCGGTTTTGCGCGGTTGTTTCCGCGGGCGATTGATAATCGCCCCTACGGTTTTACGCTCATATATATTAACTCAACAATCCGTATTTTTCAAGCCCTTTTGCAACTTTTTCTCCTTTGGGGAGCATGAGTATATCGTCTTTTGACAGCGTTTTTGTCAAAAGAAGGGCTATTACATAAATCAAGACAGCGGCCGCGATGGCGAACAGCGTCGAAAAGGTGTTCGGGGCGAGCAGCTTGCCAACGATCCCCGTAAATGACAGCCCGGCCAGACGGTCGGCCAGAAAGCTGTTTACGAGTCCGTGGCCTGCCCAGGCCGCCGACGCGCTGAGTGAGGCGCAGAAAAGCGGCTTGAAAAAGATCGACAGGAAATTAACCTTTGTCTTGCTGATGCGCAGCAGGAAAAACACGTTCGCGGCGACGATAATGACGTAACAGACGATCGATCCGATGGGCGCGCCTTTTATATTGTACGCGGGGTTGCCGACAAGCACGTAGTTCAGGATGATCTTCGCGCCCGCGCCGGCGATAAGCGTCTTGACCGGGATGTCGGTGCGGCCAAGGCCCTGAAGCATACTGGTGACAGGGGAGGAGGCGGCCATTAAAAAGGTCGCGAAGCCGTAGGTCCGCAAAATCGGCGCGGCGATGGGGATGATATCGGCTGATTTTGAATAGATGAGGGAAAGGATCGGCTCGGCCAGTACGGCCATTCCGAAGCCCGCCGGGAGCGCTATGAGCATCGTGACACGTATGACCGACTCTATCGTGACGCGTATGGTTTTCTTGTCCCGAACCGCCCAGGCCGCCGACAGCGCGGGCAAGGCGCTTATGCCCAAGGACATGGTGATTGTCGGGATCAGGTTGCGGAAATCCAGCACGGAGTTATACGTTCCGTACAGGTGAGTCGGCACGTCCTTGTCAAGCGTGCCGGCAAGCGACTGATACATCGTCTTTATGACCTCGGGGCTGTTCGCGAAAGCGCTGGCGAGCTGACGCCGGATCATCACCGCGTCAATAAGGTTTGTTATGTTCAGGATAAGCGCGCTGGCGACCATCGGGATGGCGAACATGATGATGCGCTTCGCCAAAAACTTCATCGGATCAGCTTTCGGAGAATTTATGAGATCGGAACGCGTCAGCCCGTCGCCCTTTACGCGGTGGCTGATCATCAGGTAAAAAAGGCCGAATACAGTCCCTGCCGTGACGCCCAAAATCGCTCCCGCCGCCGAATACGGCCAGATGATGCTTTTCGCTTCGGTGAGATCCGCGGCGCTTTGCCCGAACACGGGGAGTCCCGCCTCGAACTGCGAAACGCCGTACCGCATGATGAACCAGGACAAACCGAGACCCAGCCCGAGCTTCCCGACCGCCTCGATCACCTGTGAGACGGCGGTGGGCGCCATGTTGCGCATACCCTCGTAGTAGCCGCGGTAGGACGACATGGCGCAACAGAAGAAGATGGAGGGAGCTATGGCCAAAATCGCCGGAAGGCTGCGTATTTCATCGATGTAGCTTGCGTATGGGTAGGCGATGAGGAGCATGAGCGCCGTTCCGCAAAAGCCTGTTATCAGAAAGATTTTAGTCGCGACCTTGTAGATCGCGCGGGCGTTGTTGAAATGACCCAGGGCGACGTTTTCAGACACGAGCCGCGACACCGCCGTCGGCAGTCCGGCCATGGATATGGCGTAAAGCGGCGTGTATATGTTGTAGGCGACGCTGAAATATCCGCGCCCGATCGGGCCGATCAGCTCCGTCAGCGGTATCTTGTAGAGCGCGCCGATGACCTTGACAAGCACCGTCGCCACCGCCAGGATCAACGCGCCGTTGAGCATGGACTGCTTTTTTCTTTCTTCAGACAAAAGATCACATCCCCTTTTTTACAATTTACAATTAAGAATTATTTCTTAAGATACGGCGTAAAAGTATACGTCATTGCGAGCGCGGAGAAAGGTTGCGTAGTATCAATGTTTGTGCGCGAAGCAATCCAGCCAGCAAATTGTTCAATGTTAAAAAATCGAAAGCGGTCAGGCAACGCAATAAAGTTGCATAACTGGATTGCTTCGCGTACCGACCCTGTTGTAAAAAAACGCTTCTCTGCGCTCGCAATGACGCTTGGCTTTTACCTGTTATCTTCAATATGTGATTCGCATCAATAGTTATTCACTATTCACTAATTAGTTATTAGTTACAGCTTCAGCGCGTCTTTCGGCCCGGCGAACTCACGCAAAAGCGAGTCGGGCGGCATGGCGCTTGACGGTAAATCGGCGAACCTCTCCAGATTCGCGGCAAGGCTCCGCGCTTTTTGGAAAAATTCGCTGTCGGGGGCGACGCCGCGCAGCAGCGGCAGCGCCTCGCCCTTCATGACGCACGGCTCGTAGGGGTGGAAAGAGTTCAGCTTTACGTGGGCGAGATCCTCAAACGGGAAAAGGTATTTGTCCTCGCCCGCGGCGACATCCCGCCACATCCTGAAAGTTTCCGGGACGGAGCTGTCCCTGTACTTGTGGTCGCGCACCGTCCGCCTGATAAAGCGCAGGTCGCGCTTGCCCAAAACAACCTCGCCGTCCTCGTCATAAATTCGTGTTGACATGCTGACATAGAGCTTGAGCAGGCTGTCGGCCGGGAGGGTCCCGGTAATGAGGGGGTTCAGCGCATGAAGCCCCTCTATGATCACGGCGTCGCCGGGGTTCAGCTTCAGGAGAAAGGTCTCTTCTTTGCGCCGGCCTAGGGCGAAGTCGAACATCGGGATCGCGCCCTCGCCGCTGTCGAGTATGTCTTCCAGCGTCTTGTGAATGAGCGGAAGGTCGAGCGCGTGAATGCTCTCATAGTCAGGCGAGCCGTCGTCGGTCAGCGGCGCCAGCTCGGACGGTCCGTAAAAATCGTCGAGCGAAATATAGTATGCCTTGATGCTTTGCCCGCGGAATTTCGCGATTATTTTTTTTGAGGTCGTCGTCTTGCCCGACGAGCTGGGCCCGGCCAGCATGATGAATCTGTGACGTTCGTCTTTCGTAAACTCGCCGACGGCGTTTTCGATCTGCGCCGCGTAATTTTTCTCGGATACGGCTATAATTTTTTCGCTGTCGGTTCGCGCGAGGCGGTTTATTTCGTCAAGCTTATTGGTGATTGGGGTCATATCACAATTCCTTTCCGAAAGTTCTATATTACTTATAAATGTTTATGAATTGTAAAAAGAGATTATACGTTCTTTTCGCGCCATAAGCTGATCAAAACGGCTTATGTATTCGTATGGGTACTTGAAGTTGAATATCCTTTCGATGTATCCGTCCGGCCTGCGCAGCTTCGTGACCGCTCCGGCTCCCGCCGCTAAAACAGTGTGGCACTCCTCCATCATAAATATATTGTAAAGGCACTCTTTTTCAGGCAGGCACCAGCCGACATTTTCAAAGTTGCCCACACAGCGGCTTTGGCGGTACATATAATAAGGAGCGTAGCCCTGTAAAGGTAAAATACTTTGCACACAATTAAGCATTTCTGAAACGGCCTCTCCGCCGTTAAAACGAGAAATCCCTTGAGACACAAGGCTTGATGAGCGTTTCAACGCAAGCGCATGAACCGTGATATTCTCTGGGTAAAGGTCAACAACTTTACAAACAGACTCACGGAATCCCGCCAATGTATCGCTGTCAAGCCCGGCGATCAAGTCCATATTGACGCTGTCAAAACCTACTTCGCGGGCGAGCCTGTACTTGTAAATCGCGTCCTGCGCGGTGTGGTCTCGACCGATGCTTTTGAGCACGCCGTCACCGAACGTCTGCGGATTTATACTGACGCGCGTTACGCCGTAATCCCTCAAAACCTCCAGCTTTTCCCGCGTAACGGTGTCCGGGCGCCCGGCCTCAACAGTATATTCGCGGCAGCTGCGTATGTTGAAATTTTTCCGCACAGTCTCGCATAAAAAGCGCAGATCCTCCGCCTCCAGGACGGTCGGAGTGCCGCCGCCGAAGTAAACGCTTTCGAGATTCAAGCCGAGTTCACGGACGATTTTTCCCGTAACCTCCAATTCCTCCGCGAGCAGATTGACATACTTCGGTACAAGCTTTTTCGCGCCCGGCCCTGTGATTGAGTGCGACACAAACGAGCAGTACGCGCACCGTGACGGGCAGAAAGGGATAGCGGCGTACAGGCTGAACGAGTCAGGCCGCGACAGCCCGATGACACTGCGCTCGCGTTTGGCAACGTCTAAAGTGAGCCGCGTTTTATCCTCGCGGACAAGCAGTTTTCCGAGGAAATAGTCCCGCGCGCCCTCCTCGCCCAAGTCGCTTATGAGCGTGTGCATGAGCTTTGACGGCCTCACGCCGGTCAGGACGCCCCAAGGCGGCACATAGTCCGTCAGCCCGCTCAGGACCTCAAACAGCGTTACTGCTAGTATGCGTTCACATTCGCTGTTTAAATCAGGAACCTCGGACGAAATATTTTTTTCTGCGCGTTTTGTTGTACCATCAATTACCGCTTCGGCAAAAATTTCAACCGTATTGCCGCAGCATTTGAGCGCAGCAACGACGGTTTTGCCGTCAGACTTTGCAAAGGTGTTGGCCCTTAGATTAATTGATTCGCGGTCAACATCTGTAAAGCTGTTATACTTTACAACACGTATTTGTTCATCGGGGAAAAACACGCGGCAGAGGTTCTCCATCTCATAGTGGAAGTCATGACCGACGATATGCAGGATCATGATTTTTTACCTAATCGTCTCATGAAAAAGTTGTGCGTGCGCTCGAATTCCAGGGTCGTTTTCTGCTCGTGCCCGGGATAAACATCATAGTCGCCGCCGAGGTTTTTCAGGCGCAGAAGTGAGCTCATAAGCTCCGTCCGGGAGCCGCCCGGGAGGTCCGAACGCCCCGCCGTTTTGAAAAATAACGTATCGCCGGAGAACAGCGCGCACTCCTTTTCCTCCAGAAAACACACCGATCCTTTTGAGTGTCCCGGCGTGTGCAAAACCTTGAGTATCAAGCCTCCCACGCTCAGTTCATCGCCCTCATCAATGAGCAAATCGGCATGGAGCGGCGTCTGCGGATAGGGGCTTTGGTCGGACATGCTTTTGCTCGGGTCATACAGGCAGTCGGCGTCGGCGGCATGTATGGCGACCTGCGCCCCGGTATACTCTTTCGCGTCGTACACACCGCAGATATGGTCGTAGTGCCCGTGGGTCAGCAGGATGTATTTTACGTTGATTTCGCCGCCGTCCAAAAGCGCGGTAAGCTCCGGCAAAAAGAACCAGCAAACGTCGATAAGAGCCGCCTCGCCGCGTTGCTCGTCGACCATCAAATAGCAGTTTGTTGCCAGCTGCCCGGTAGGGAAAGTGTAAAGCTTCAAACCTTTACAGTCCTTTGTATTTATATTTTGTGATGTAAAGCAAACGACTTTATATCATTGCCGCCTGCTTTGTTTGAATATATCGGAATCAAGTATGATCGTGACGGGGCCGTCGCCCAAAATTTCAACCTGCATGTCCGCCGCAAAGACGCCTTTTTCGACGTTCGCGACACCGTTTGCCGAAAGTTGCTCCGCGAAATATTCGTAAAGCGCGTTTGCGTCGTCAGGCTTCGCGGAGGAGGAAAACGACGGGCGGTTGCCCTTGCGGCAGTCCGCGCTCAACGTGAACTGCGAGATCACCAGTGCCCCGCCGCCGACGTCTGTCAGCGAGACATTCATTTTTTCGTCCGCATCCTCGAAGATACGGAGCTTCGCGATTTTCGCGGCGAGGACGTCCGCTTCGGCTTTGGTGTCGCCCTCGACGACGCACAGCAGGATGTTCAGGCCCCGGTCAATTTGGCCGGCAACCGTGCCGTTGACCGTGACAGAGGAACTTAGTACGCGTTGGATTACGGCTTTCATATATCAGACCCCCGTCCTTTCCACCGAAAGCACCCCATTGATCTTCTCAAGCTTGCCAATGATGTTTTGCAGATGCTCAATACTGCCGATCGTGATCGTCACGGTAATTGAGCATCGTCCGTCCTTTGACGTCCGCGAGTTGATGTCGTGGATCATGACGCGCATATTCGCGAACTGCACCGACACGTCCGCGATCATGCCCACACGGTTAATGCACGTGATAAGCAGCGTAGACTTGAATTCCTCGCGCACATTTTTGTCCCAGGAGGCGGGGATCCAGCGCTCCGGCTCGGGGGCCAGCGGAATCGCGTGGGGGACGTTCGTGCAGTCGCGCTTGTGGATGGACACGCCGTGACCGCGCGTGATGAAGCCGACGATCTCGTCGCCGGGCAGGGGGTTGCAGCAGCGCGAAAACTTGACCAGGCAGTTGTCGATGCCCTCGACGACGACGCCCTCGCTGCTCTTCACGCGCTTTATTTCGGGAACGACAGGCAGCTCGAACGGCTCGTTCGCCCGGATCATTTTATTGTAGTCGTCCTTGATGCGCGGCATGAGCTTCGACAGGGTGATCCCGCCGTAGCCGATGGCCGCGTAAAAATCGCTGACGGAATTCATGCGCTGACGCTCGGCGATGCTCTCTAAAAATTCCCGCATTTCGTCGTCGGGCAAACGTATATAGTGGCGCCTGAACTCGCGCTCGACCTCCGCTCTGCCCTCCTCGATGTTTTCTTCACGCCGCTCCTTTTTGAACCAGGCGCGTATCTTCGAGCGCGCTTCGCTTGTCCGCACGATCTTCAGCCAGTCGCGGCTCGGCCCCTTGTTCGGGTTCGACGACGTGAGGATGTCCACGATCTCGCCGGTGTTGATCTTGTGGTCGATGGGCACAATACGGCCGTCCACCTTTGCGCCCTGCATACGGTTGCCGACGGCGGAGTGGATGGCATAGGCAAAGTCGATAACGGTCGAGCCGACGGGCAGGCTGATCACGTCGCCCTTGGGGGTGAACACGAAAACCTCCTCGGGCACAAGGTCGGTCTTGATGGTCAGCACGATGTCCTCGACGTTTTCCGCATCTTTCTGGATGTCGAGCAGCTGGCGTATCCATGCGAGCCGGTCATCCATCTTTTCGCTCGTCACGCCCAGCTTGTACTTCCAGTGGGCGGCGATTCCGTATTCGGCTGTGTGGTGCATTTCCCAGGTGCGTATCTGCACCTCAAAGGGGATTCCCGAAGAACCTATGACAGTTGTGTGCAGCGACTGGTACATGTTTGGCTTCGGGGTCGAGATATAGTCCTTGAAGCGCCCGGGCAGGGGACGGAACATGTCGTGGATCACGCCCAGGCAGTTATAACAGTCGATGACCGACTCAGTGATGATGCGAACCGCGTAGATGTCGTGAATCTCGTCGAACTGCTTGCTCTGCATGTACATTTTGCGGTAGATGCCGTGGACGCTCTTGATGCGCCCGTCTATGGAAGCGTCGGACACGACGGTCCTGATACGGTTCGTAATCGACGCCTTGATTTCATTCAAATACTCGTTGCGTGAAACGCTCTGCTCCGACAGGCGCGACTCAATTTCATGGTAGGCCACCGGGTCAAGGAAGCTGATGGACAGATCCTCAAGCTCTACTTTAAGCGAGCGGATACCTAAACGGTGAGCGATCGGTGCGTATATCTCAAGGGTTTCCAGCGAGATATCGCGCCTGCGCTGGGGCGGCTTGAACTGCAAGGTGCGCATGTTGTGCAGCCGGTCTGCAAGCTTTATGATGATGACGCGAATGTCCTGCGACATGGCAAGCAGCATCTTGCGGATGTTTTCGGCCTGCTGTTCCTCCTTTGTGGAAAGAGGGATTTTGCCAAGCTTTGTCACGCCGTCGACTAAGGCGGAGACTTCTCCCCCGAAGCGCGCCGTCACGTCGTCAAGCGTAATGTGCGTGTCCTCGACCGTGTCATGCAGCAGCGCGGCCACGATGGACTGCTGATCCATGCCGAGGTGCGCCAAAATCTTCGCCACGGCGACAGGGTGACTGACATAGGGATCACCGGACAGGCGCACCTGCCCCTCGTGGGCCTTTTTCGCCAGTTCGTAGGCGCGGTCCGCCGCTTCGATGATGTCGTAGGAATCGTAATGCGCGGCTAAAGCGTCGCGCAGGGCGGGATAACCGTCGCTGGTGGTAATGGCGGTTTCGGTCGGGTCGGACATGGTAACCTCCATCCCGCCGCGTCGAGCGGCGTATTAAAATCAGGCGTGAAACACGCGGCGGTACAAATGGGACATGAAAGTGAATCTTTCACGTTATTACCTGCATTTATTTGTTATTTTGATGAAAGATCAGCATAAGCTTCATCATTCTCTTTTGATCGATTCAGCCATTTTTTTACCAGCACGCCGGGATGGTTCGGATCATACTCGCTGCTGGTTAAGAGTATGTATGCCTCTTCCACGGCGCTCAGGCATAATCCCGTCGATATGGCGAACAGGATCCAGTAGTTAATCTCCCCCATCAGGAAGAATACCGGAATCGTGAAAAACTGTAAAAAGCCAACCGTTTTGTCGAGATAAGTATGCATGATCCCGTTCCAGACCTTGAATTTGATGCGCGTAAGCATGATGACGAACAGTTTGAAAGCGAGGGCAAAGCTGATGGTCACAATGCTGTTAAACATGGCGAAAGGCATACGCGGCGGAACCAGCAGGCTGACGAAAATGCAGAGGAAAAATACGATATCGCCAAAGCTGTCCAGCTTTGCGCCAAGCTCGCTTGCCACTTTGAAGCGCCGCGCGAGCGGGCCGTCGAGCACGTCGGTCATGCCGATGATGAGGTAAAGCGCGATGTAAATCAGGGGGCTGCGCACGATAAACGGGACAAGCAGCAGAAAGGACAGGATGATGCGTGAAATAGACAGTGCGTTTGGTACGTGTTTCATGATGACATTCCTTTCAAAATATTATGAACCCGCGATCTCTTTCACCCTCGCCAGTACGCGGGAATCATCCAAATTAACCTTGTTCTGGTTCTCCGTCAGGCAAATATGCCCGTCCGCGTCAACGCTCACAAGCCCCAGCTCGCAAAGCGCGTCCAGCGCGATGAGCACAGCGCAGACCTCCGCGCCCGTACAGCCCGTTTCCGCGCAGAGCATGTCCGTGCCGACGAAGCGTCCGCCGCCGCGCAGAGCCATGTAAATCGCCGCGATGAGCTTGCGGTCAGGGACAAGCTTTTCCACGGGCAGATAGTCCGGCGTTTCGCCGCGCTGTATGTCGGCGTAGGCGCGAAGTCCCAGAAAGTGCTCCTCCTGCGAGATGGCGGACAGGCGAATGTCCTTGATCTGCACGCTGACCTTCGTCTCACCCATGTATTCGCTTTGGGTGAGCACGACGGCCAGATCGACGACGCTGCCAGACTCATACGGGAACCTTTCGGGCGTCTCTCCGAAGTAAACGCAGGTGAGCGCGGTGTTGTTTTTTGAAACGGCCAGCCGCAGATGCTTGCCGTTTGAGAGCGGGGTAACGCTGTCGATTTTCATATTGAACAGGCCGACGACGGGCTGCGGGTTGCCTGAACCGAATGGCTCAAGCGAGTCAAGAGCCTCTAAAAGCTCCGTGCCGATATACTGCGGGTTGAGCCTGAAGTCGATGCGCTGTATGGGGAACGGCATTTCGATGCCTTTCGCGTAGTCGTTGATGGCTTTGCGGAACGCGTCTATCTGATCGGACTCAACCATAAGCCCCGCCGCAAGCACATGCCCGCCGAAGCGTATCAGGCAGCCGGACACCGCGTAGATCGCGTCGTAGAGCGAAAAGCCGCGCAGGCTCCTGCCCGAGCCCTTAGCCGTATCGCCGTCACGGGAAATGACGATGCAGGGCTTGCCGTAGCGCTCAACGAGGCGCGACGCGACGATGCCGATCACGCCGTTGTTCCAGCCGTTACCATCGCAAACGATTACGCGGTCATTTTTATATTCGGGGTGAGCGGTGAGCTGCTCCTCGGCCAGGTCAAGGGTATGCTGTTCGACCTGCTGGCGCTCGGCGTTGGCCGCTTCGATCTCCTCCGCGATAAGCGCGGCGCGGTCGGGATCGTCGCACATCAGTATTTCAAAGGCGCGTTCGGCTGATCCGACGCGTCCGGCGGCGTTCAGGCGCGGCGCGATCATATACGCGACGCTTTGGGAGCTTACCGTGCGGTCCGTTTTTCCGGCGGTGTTCAGCATGGCGGAAATGCCGACTCGGGGACTGTCGTTCATCTGTACGATCCCGGCGCGAACAAAGACGCGGTTTTCGTTGATAAGCGGCATGATGTCGGCAACGGTGCCGATGGAGATCAAGTCGGCGTATTCTGAAAGAAGAAATTCGCTGCTGCCGTTTTCAAACGGACTTCCGAGGGAGTCTAGGGCGCAGATTAGCTTGAACGCCACGCCCACGCCGGCCAGATTCTTAAACTCCGAAAGGCAGTCGGGCCTGAACGGATCGACGACGGCGACGGTCTTTGGAATTTCGTCGCCCGCGCGGTGATGGTCGGTAATAACCATGTCGATGCCTAGAGATGACGCGTAAAGCGCTTCGCCGACGGAGCCTATGCCGTTGTCCACCGTTACGATGAGCTTTGCACCGCGGGAATGAAGCTCGTCGATCACGGCGTTTGTCAGCCCATAGCCCTCGTCGCGCGTGGGAATGCGGCAGAAAAAGTTAGCTTCGCGCGTTTCAAGATAGGAAGAAAGCAGGGCGGTAGCCGTCACGCCGTCGGCGTCGTAGTCGCCGAAAATGGCTATCATCTCAAAGTTGTCGATGGCGCGCGTGATTCTGTCGGCGGCCTTGTCCATGTCCTTGTATATAAACGGATCGCTTAAAAGGGACGCGTCGCCCGGGCCGAAAAAAGCGGCGATATCTCCGTCCGACTTAATCCCGCGCGAGACGGCGAGCAAAGCCGCGAAAGGATTCAGGTCATGCTTCCGCGCGGCCTGCTTTGCAAGCTCCTTGTCACAGGAAGAAATCAGCCATTTCTTTTTTGACAAATATGTTCACGCGCCTTTCTAGATTTTAGACGGTAGATCGTAGATGCGGTGAGGCAGCACAGTGCCACGAATCCCTGATCCCTGCGGCGAAGCCGCCCTAAAACCCGTCCATAAAGAACGTATTCCTATCCGGGAACGCCCGTATCGCATCTTCATTTTCGCGCAAGATCCTCGCGCCCGGCCAATACCGCATCGCCTGGAGCGTACACCCGCCCGACAGCAGCAGCTTCGCCGCGCACGCCGCGTCCAGCGCGATATCGTAATCTCCGGCGTCTCTTTTTGCGATTTGCGCCGCGCCGTTTTGGTACTCAACATCATAAATACCGGCGTTTTCCGGCATGGAATCTTCAATAGAAAGCGAGAACCGCCCATATTCCTTCGGATAAATATTCTGCGCAAGAACCTTTTCGACGTTGTATATCCGCCCGGAGCCTAAGTTGAACATCCTGCGCTCAAACTTGTTTGAGTCCGGGATCACGTCAAACAGCGGCGAATTCAGCGGCAGCTTTCCAAAGGATATATACTCCTGATTGCCGTCGTAGCAGCGCAGGAAGCCCAATATGCCAAGCAGGCTCTCCCGGTCAAGGAAGCCTATCTCGCCGACCTGCACGGCCGATTCGGCGCGGCTGACCTGGTAGGTGGCGTAGGCGCGGTATTCGCCGTCTTTGTTGCGCCACATGTAGGTGTAGTTGCAGGTCTCATAAGGCTTTTTGCCGAAATAACGGTCGCTTTCCCGACGGAACGCGAGGTTATATTGCCGCGCGGTCTTGTTGTACAGCTCAAGCAGCGGCGCGAGGTTATCTCCCTCGAACAGATCAACATCACAGTTGCGCTCAATAAACGACAGATACTTGAAATTGATTTTCGCGTCGCAGAAGCGCGCCAGATTTTCGTAGCCGAAAAGCCGGTAGTAACTCGTCGAAAACGGGTAGAGGATACCGACATCCCAGCCATTTGACGCCGCGCGCCTTTCGACCTCTAAAAACAGCTGCCGCACCGCGCCGTGACGTCTGTATTCCGGCTTCGACGCAACGCCGCCGATGCCGACACAGCCCAGCGTACCCGAGCCGTAGAAAACATTGAAGTTTTCATGCTCAATTTCGGCCATCATGGTGGTGCCGTCGTCCATGAAAGCGCCGATAGCGGACTCATCGGGGAGCTTGACGTCTTTTTCGGGATCGACGTTCCAGATGAACGCGGATGAGGACACCTTGCAGTGCTGCATGGCGTCGTTGGGCTGTAAGTCACGTATGATCATATTTTTGATCCATCCTTAATTAAAATTTTTGATTATATAAATATAACACATATAAAATACGATTGCAATAATAACTTGACATTTTCCGCGCTTTATAGTATAATTAATCTACTTTAGCGAGTAAAAGCGTTAAAGCTTTAACGCGTTAAACCAAACAGAAATAAGGACCTGATGAACGCAGGTTCAAAGTGGAAGGGTGGAGTAAAAAATGCAAAACAACGCAACGGTATGGATCACGATTCTGCTGTACATAGCGCTGATGGTGGGGATCGGCGTCTATACGAGCCGCAGCGCGAAAAGCGTCGCGGATATCGTGGTCGGCGGCAGGAGCGCGGGCGCGTGGCTGTCGGCGCTGTCTTACGGGACGGCTTATTTCTCGGCGGTCATGTTTGTGGGGTACGCGGGCGGCGCCGGGCTGAATTACGGGCTGTGGGCGATTTCCGCCGGTATCGGCAACGCGGTGTTCGGGTCGTGGCTGGCGTGGAAAGTGCTTGCGCGCAGAACCAGGGACGTATCGCACCGTCTGAAGCTTAAGAGCATGCCGCAGTATTTCGAGGCCCGCTACGGCAGCCAGAGCATGAAAACCTTTTCCTGTCTTGTTATCTTTATTTTCCTGATCCCGTATTCCGCATCCGTTTACAAGGGCATTGCGTCCGTGGCTGACGTGCTTTTGGGGATCAATGACACGATCTGCCTTGTGATCATCGCCGGGCTTGCCGCGCTGATGCTCCTTTTCGGCGGCTATCTGACGCAGGCGAGGGCGGACTTCGCGCAAGGTATCATCATGATGGTCGGCGTGGCGCTGCTGATCATTTTTGTCGTGCGCTCCGACCGTGTGGGCGGACTCGCGGGCGTCGCGGAGTACGCGAGGACGAAAGCGGGCTTGCCCGACCTGACCTTTGAGGCGGCCCTGAGCCTGATCGCGACGGTGCTCATGACCTCCTTCGGGACATGGGGGTTGCCGCACATGATTCAGAAGTATTACGGGATCCGTGACGACGAGCAGGCAAAGCGCGGCGTCATTATCTCGACATTTTTCGCGATACTGATCGCCGGCGGCGGATACTTCATCGGCTCGCTGTGCTACAGATTCTTCACGGCGGATGAGATCGCCGGTTTCCCGTCTCCGGCGCAGGACTATGTCATGCCCAATATCCTCAAGGTCTCGAACCTTCCCTCCGTGCTTATCGGTATCGTTCTTGTCCTGCTGATAGCGGCGTCGGTTACCACGCTGTGCTCCATTACACTGACGGCAAGTTCCACGCTGACAATGGACTTCCTCAAGGAGAAAAGCAAGAAAGGCATGAGCGACAAAAAGGTCGGAAACGTCACAAAAATTCTGTGCCTGGTGTTCGTCCTGATTTCGTATGTCGTGGCCAATACAAAGACGCCGATTCTTGACATGATGAGCTATTCCTGGGGCATCGTGTCCGGCTCGTTCCTGGCGCCGTACGCGCTCGCGCTGTTTTATAAAAAACTCAGCAAGGGCGGCGCGTGGTGCGGCATTCTGGGCGGCTTCTTCACGGCCGTTATCCCGGCGTCGTGCAAGGTCATCACGATGTTTGGCGTAGATAACGCGAGGGTCGTCTACCTTGCCGGCAAGGGTCCGGTGTTCGCCGTTGCGGCGATGATCTTCTCGATCATCCTTTGTTTGGTGACTTCGGCAGCATTTAGAGACGAAAAAGACGAAAAAACAGCGGAATTTTTCTATAACGCTGTTGTGGAAAATGAATAAGAGTGGTATAATTCTCTGTATAGTCAGACTACTTAAAAAGTGACGCAGGATTTGCGAGGATTTTTTCGTTCTCGCAAGGCAAAAAGCGCAGGAATACTCACTGTATTCCGAGCATTTTTAACGCGGCGAGAGCGGAAAAAGACCGCAAATACAAGTCAGTTTTTAAGTGGTTTGACTATGATTTCAAATTGCAGAGCAAAGGCTCCTTTTTGAAAGGGGCCTTTGTGCATATAATTTGTGTATATAAATGGAGGGAATACATTATATGTTTTATCAAAAAGAAATCGAAACCATGCCCCGCAGCGAGCTGGACGCCTTACAGCTTGAACGTCTGAGGTGGACGGTGGATTACTGCTACCGCAACGTTCCTTTTTACACCAAACGCCTTGATGAGGCGGGCGTGACGGCGGAAAACATAAAGTCGCTGGACGACATCCGCCGGATCCCGCCGACGACAAAGGCCGACTTGCGCGACAATTACCCTTTCGGCATGTTCGCACAGCCGATGAAGAACATGGCCCGCATCCACGCATCGTCCGGGACGACAGGCAAGCCTACCGTCGTGGGCTACACGAAAAATGACGTTGACAATTGGGCTGACTGCGTAGCCCGGATCGTCGCGGCGGCCGGG
Organism: Oscillospiraceae bacterium; assembly: GCA_009779495.1. GTDB lineage: Bacteria > Bacillota > Clostridia > Oscillospirales > Acutalibacteraceae > UBA1425. The sequence continues at coordinate 29,822 of WRED01000017.1, forward strand.
GCGACGGCGGACGACGTCGTCCAGATATCGTTCGGCTACGGCATGTTCACGGGCGCTTTGGGGCTGCATTACGGCCTTGAGCGGCTGGGCGCCACGGTTGTGCCAAACTCCAGCGGCAACACTGAAAAGGCGCTGATGTACATGCGCGATTTCGGAACCACCGCGCTGGTGGCTACGCCGTCATACGCGCTGTATATGTGCGAGATCGCGAAAGAGCAGCCGTTCCCTATGAGCGATTATCATAAGCTGAAGCTGGGGCTGTTCGGCTCCGAGGGCTGTACGCCCGAGATGCGCGCGCAGGTCGAGAAAGGCTGGGGGCTGTTCGCCACGGACAACTACGGCATGAGCGAGCTGATGGGGCCGGGCGTGTCTGGCGAGTGCGAGGAACGCGCCGGACTGCACTTCAACGAGGACTTCTTCATTCCCGAGATCGTGAACTCGGATACCCTTGAAAATCTGCCCGAGGGCTCCGACGGCGAGCTTTTAGTAACCACGCTGTGCAAGGAGGGCATACCGCTTCTGCGCTACCGCACGCGCGACATCACGTGTTTGAACTACGACACGTGCAAATGCGGCCGGACAGGCGTGCGTATGGACAAGGTCAAGGGGCGCAGCGACGACATGTTGAAAATACGCGGCGTGAACGTGTTCCCGTCGCAGATCGAAAGCGTCATCGTCGGCAACGAAAAGATCGGCGGGCATTACCAGCTGGTCGTCAGGCGCGACGGATTTTCGGATACGCTTGAGGTAAAGGTCGAACTGGTAGACAGCTCTCTGCTGGAAAGCTACGGTGCGATCGAGAAGCTGAACCGCAAGCTCCAAAAGGATCTTCAGACGATGCTGGGGATACAGTGCAAGGTAAGCATACTGGAGCCGAAGTCGCTGGAACGCTTTGTGGGCAAGGCGCAGAGGATAGTTGACCTGCGGAATAATTAAGAATTGAGAATGCGAATCACGGGTTAAAAAAACAGAAAACAGGTAGAAGTCAAGCGTCATTGCGAGCGCAGAGAAGCGTTGTTTTATAACGGGGTGGGGGCGCGAAGCAATCCAGTTATGCAACTTTATTTTGCGTTGTCTGATCACTTCTGTTTTTTTACCATTTGCCAGCTGGATTGCTTCGCGCCCCAACATTGCTGTTTTCAGAGTTTCTTCGCGCTCGCAATGACGTGAACTGTACCCCATATCTATCATGTTTACCCATTATTCAACACGTGATTCGCATTGAGAATTGAGTTCCCCTAAAAACCGTCATTCCGGGCTTGACCCGGAATCTCAAAAGATTGCGGCTCGGAGGCCGCAATGACGGTAGGGTTTTTAGAGAATTTTTGATGATAATTATTGAAAGGTAGGATAGGATTTGAAACATTTATTTCTCGGCAACGAGGCTGTTGCCCGCGGCCTGTATGAGGCAGGATGCCGTGTGGCGTCGAGTTATCCCGGCACGCCCAGCACGGAGGTAACGGAGTACGCCGCAGAGTACAACGAGATTTTCTGCGAATGGGCGCCCAACGAAAAGGTGGCCATGGAGGTCGCGGCGGGCGCCTGTATCGCGGGGGCGCGGAGCTTTTGCGGCATGAAGCACGTCGGGCTGAACGTGGCGGCCGACCCGCTTTTCACGGTGTCATACACGGGTGTGAACGCGGGTATGGTCGTCGTCGTGGCGGACGATCCCGGTATGCACTCGTCGCAAAACGAGCAGGACTCCCGCCACTACGCCCGGGCGGCCAAGGTGATGATGCTTGAGCCGGCCGATTCAGCTGAATGCCTTGCCTACACCAAGGCGGCGTTCGGGCTGTCGGAACGCTTTGACACGCCCGTGATCATCCGTTTATCCACGCGTATTGCCCATTCGCGCAGCCTTGTTGAGCTGGCGGAGCGAGTGGACGCCGGTCTGCTTCCCTATGAAAAGAACCCCGGCAAATACGTTATGATGCCCGCCATGGCAAGGGGGCGGCATGTCGTGGTGGAGGAAAGGCTCCAAAAGCAGACTGCGTGGTGCGAGGACGAAGCCGTCAAATCCGGGCTGAACCGAATCGAATGGGGAAGCAAAAAAATTGGCGTAATCACGTCGGGCGCGTGCTATCAGTACGCTAAAGAGGCACTGGGAGAAAACGCTTCGTACTTAAAGCTCGGATGCGTGTATCCGCTGCCGGTTGATTTGATCAGGCGGTTTGCGGCGGAATGCGAGACGGTCTACGTTATCGAGGAGCTTGACGACTTCATCGAAGCTCACTGCAAAAAAATCGGCGTGAATGTGATCGGCAAAGAGACGTTCACGCTTTTGGGCGAATATTCACAGGCGATGATCCGCAAAGCTGTTTTGGGCACTGAGGCGGAGTTCCTTTCAACGGACCTGTCCATTCCGGCGCGTCCGCCGGTGCTTTGCCCGGGCTGCCCGCATAGGGGGCTGTTTTACGCGCTGAAAAAGCTGAAAGTGTTCGTCAGCGGCGACATCGGCTGCTACACCCTGGCCGCGTTCAAGCCACTTGAGATGATGGACACGTGCATTTGCATGGGCGCGGCGGTGTCGGCCCTGCACGGACGCAACAAGGCCGACGAAAGCAACGCGAAAAACAGCGTCGCCGTTATAGGCGACTCGACGTTCATGCACTCCGGCGTGACGGGGCTTATCGACATCGCGTACAACCGCAGCGATTCCGTCGTCGTGATCTTGGACAACTCCATCACCGGTATGACCGGGCACCAGCAGAACCCCACCACGGGCTACACCATCAAGGGCGACCCGACGGCAGCCGTCAGCCTGGAAAAGCTGTCGGAGGCGGTCGGTATCAACCGCGTTCGCGTCGTCGATCCGAATGACCTGGCCGAAACGGAAAGGGTCATAAAGGAGGAACTGGCGGCTGACGGGCCTTCCGTCGTGATCTCGCGCCGCCCGTGCGCGCTGCTCAAAAGCGTCAAGCGCAACCCGCCGCTTAAGTCCGACCCGGAAAAATGCAGGTCCTGCAAAATGTGCATGAGGATCGGCTGCCCGGCGATCAGCATGAGGGACGGCAAGTCGGCGATAGATTTCACGCAGTGCGTGGGGTGCGGCGTGTGCAAACAGATGTGCAAATTTGGTGCAATTATGTGAGGTTAGGTTTGAAAAAATACGCCCGGCCTTTTAGGCCGTTGGCTATCTTTTCAAACCATAAGTTTTATGCTTCGCAAAAACTTTAAAAGGATGGATTACAAAATATGTCAGTTACAAATATTATGATCGTCGGCGTCGGCGGGCAGGGAACCCTGCTCGCCAGCCGGATACTGGGCGCGGCCCTGGCGTCCGAGGGCTATGACGTCAAGGTGTCCGAGGTGCACGGCATGAGCCAGCGCGGCGGCTCCGTGGTGACTTATGTAAAATATGGAGAAAAAGTGTACTCACCTATCGTCGAAAAGGGCGAGGCCGATATCGTTTTAGCTTTCGAGCAGCTTGAGGCGGCGCGGTGGCTCGAGTACGCGAAGCCCAGCGGAAAATTCATTGTCAACACACAGAAGATCGATCCCATGACGGTGGTCACGGGAGCGGCGGAGTATCCAGACGGCGTGCTGGAAAAGCTTGAGTCGGCCGGCGCGGACGTTTTTGCGCTCGACGCGCTGCCTTTAGCCGTGGAAGCGGGTTCCGCCAAGGCCGTGAACGTCGTGCTGATCGGTGCGATGGCGGCGCGGACGTCCATACAGAAAGACGTCTGGATCGGCGCACTCAAAAGCACGGTGCCCGAGAAGTTTCTGGAAATGAATTTGAGAGCGTTTGAATTAGGATATTCAAAAGTCTGATTCATAATCCTACTCCGCCGCGGAAAACATATCATTATGAAAACTCTGATGATATTTTACGGCGAAACCGGGGCGGATATGCTTTCGTCGCTGATCAAATGCTCGCTTGAATCAAAGGGCGTGGACTGCGATGTTATCAATATGGATTCCCGGTTCACCGGGTCGCGGCTGGACCGATTTCATAGCAGAATCAAGAGCGGGGGTTACAGCCATGCGATCGTTTTTCAGTCCGACGTCGCCGCGCGGCTGTCGGAGCTGAAAAAAAGGTCCGCGCTTGAGTTCGAGATCATCATGGTTTGCCAAAATTACGGCTGCCCGCGCGATACGGCGTCTCTTGGCGCGGACAAGTATGTGATTCCCCACGAGGAGCTGCGCTTTGAGTTCGTGGGAAAAAACGTGGAGGACGCGAAAATTTTGAGCTTCGGGCTGCCGCTTGGCTCGGAATGCTGTAGGACGGCGGGCAGGGGAGCCGCCCGTACAGAAATCGGTCTTGACAGCCAAAAGGGCGTCGTGCTATACTTGTGTGACGGCGCTTCGGTGAGCGAGGCCTGTGATGCTGTGACGGTACTCGCGGAGCTTTGCGGCGAAAGCTTCAACCACGTGGTTCTATGCGGGGACAGGGCGAACGCGGAAAAGTATTCGCTGAAATTTTCAAAGCTCGCGAACGTCTATGTCGAAAGTAAATTTGACAGCGTGTACCTTTATATGGACGCGTGCGACATCGCTTTTTCCGCTCCGAACGCGGTGCTTTTGACCGCGGCCGCCGCGCGGATGATCCCAGTCATTCTGTTTCGGGCGTACAAAAGGGACGAGAAAATGAACGTGGAATTTTTCTGCGGCAGGGGAATGGCGTTTACCGGAAAAACAGCGAGGGACAAGGCCTCATACGCGGCAAGGCTCTGTACGACCGCGCGTTTTCGGGACAATATCACGGACGCGCAGAAAAAATATATCACGGCTGACGGCGCGGAAAGGCTCGCGAACTATATCAGCGAAACCCATAGGGGCGATTAGCAATCGCCCGCAACATCTATTTTACAAGGGGGATAAATATGACTGCACTGAAAAAAATTGTTCAAAACAAGTGGGTTTGCCTGTTCTGGCTGGTTTTCGGGATCGGATATGTGACCTGGTTCGGCTTTCTGAAGAACCCGTTTGAGTTCACCGCCAGCATGATCGGCCTGGATTATCCGTGGGGCTTCAAGGGCTGGGGCGTTTTTTCCACGATATCCATTGCGCTCAACACGATGTACATGTACAATCGCTACGGCTACAAGGGCCGGACGGGGCGCGTCTTTTTGATCCTTGCGGCGGCGTGTATTTTTACAACGATCAACATCCCGTCAACGGAGATTTTGAGTCTCCAGCTTGTGGCGCATTGGAGTACGGCGCTCCTGTTCGGCGTATTTAACTCATTGGCAATGGGAATTATTTTGGTAAACATGCGCAAAAAGAGCAAGAAGTTTATGGTTACATTGTACATGTTTATTGGGCTGCTTGCGCTTATGATCGCACTGCTCATAGCTTTCAATAAGAACGGCGTTATTGAAAATATCCCGATGTGGGGGGCGTACATAATCCTCTTTATGGCGAACTACACGAGCTTTTATGATAAGCCGGAAGTACTCTCAGTCGTTAACAAATAAGTATAATAAATACAAAAAAGTCCGCACGAAAGTAGTTGATCTGTTTTCGTGCGGATGTATTTTGTTAACCTACAATATATATTTTTGTCAACCCACAATAGGTGTTACAACACCTCTTACGTTCATCAAAAAATAACTTTCTCAGCGTTCTCTTTCAGCAACATCGCAACAAAATCCTCATGTATCATGGCGCCGATATCGCCCTCGCCGCGCCTGCGAACCGAGTACGATCCGCCCTCCATCTCCTTGTCGCCGACCAGCAGCATGTACGGGATTTTTTCGAGCTGCGCCTCACGAATCTTGTAGCCGATCTTCTCGCTGCGCTCGTCGCACGTCACCCTGAATCCAAGCGCTTCCAGTTTCGCGGCGGCGTCATTCGCGCAGTCGTGGTGCCGGTCGGAAATCGGCAGCAGGCGAATCTGCTCCGGCGCGAGCCAAAGCGGAAACGCGCCCGCGTACTTCTCGATAAGCAGCGCCAAAGTCCGCTCATAGCAGCCGATTGACGTGCGGTGGATGATATACGGGTTCTTTTTTACACCGTCGGCGTCAACGTACTCCATGCCGAATTTCTCGGCCAGAAGCTGATCCACCTGGATGGTGATGAGCGTGTCCTCCTTGCCGTGGACGTTCCTGATCTGAATGTCAAGCTTCGGGCCGTAGAACGCGGCCTCGCCCACGCCGACCTTGTAGTCAAGCCCCAGATGGTCAAGGATTTTGCCCATCGTCTCCTGCGCGTCGTTCCACTGCTCCGCGTCGCCGATATATTTCTCGCGGTCATTCGGATCCCACTGCGAGAAGCGGTATGAAACGTCCTCATACAGCCCCAGGGTTTTCAGCATGAAGATGGCCAGCTCAAGGCAGTCATTGAACTCCTTTTCAAGCTGCGCGGGCGTGCACATCAGGTGCCCCTCTGAAATCGTGAACTGCCGCACGCGGATCAGGCCGTGCATTTCGCCCGACGCCTCGTTGCGAAAGAGGGTAGAGGTCTCGTTGTAACGCAGCGGCAGGTCGCGGTAGGAGCGGCTACGGTTGAGGTACGCCTGGTACTGGAACGGGCAGGTCATGGGGCGCAGGGCGAAAACCTCCTTGCCGGATTCCTCGTCGCCCATGACGAACATGCCGTCCTTGTAATGATCCCAGTGGCCGGAAAGCTTATACAGATCGCTCTTGGCCATATAGGGAGTTTTTGTGAGCTGCCAGCCGCGCCTCTGCTCCTCATCCTCCACGAATCGCTGGAGAAGCTGGATGACCCGTGCGCCCTTCGGCAGAATGACGGGCAATCCCTGGCCGATAAGCTCGGAGGTTGTGAAGTACTCAAGGTCGCGCCCGAGCTTGTTGTGATCGCGCTTTTTCGCTTCTTCCACGGCCGCGAGGTATGCGTCCAGCTCGTCCTTTTTCGTGAATGCCGTGCCGTATATCCTTTGAAGCATCTTTTTGTTCGAGTCGCCGCGCCAATAAGCGCCCGTGCAGGACGTCAGCTTAAACGCCTTGACACGCCCGGTGTCGGGCAGGTGCGGCCCGGCGCAGAGGTCGTCAAAGTCCCCCTGCTTAAAAAACGAAATCTTCTCGCCTTTGCCCGCGTGCTCGCGGATCAGCTCCGCCTTGTAGATTTCGCCCTCGTTTTCCGCCTTGGCGATTGCCTCATCCGCGTCCAGCTCGTACCGCTCAAGCGGCAGCGATTCCTTGACGATCTTCTTCATCTCGTCCTCGATTTTTTGGAGGACTTCCGGCGTAAAGGGAACGTCCGAATCGAAGTCGTAGTAAAAGCCGTTGTCGATGGCGGGACCGATGGCGAGCTTCGTTTCCGGGTACAGGCGCTTCACCGCCTGAGCAAGGACGTGCGACGCCGTATGCCGAAACGCGTGTTTGCCCTCGTCGCTGTCGAATGTCAGGATCTCAAGCGTACAGTCACCGTTGAGCGGCGCGCGAAGGTCGCAGGCCGCGCCGTCGATTTTACAGGCGCACGCGGCCTTGAACAGCCCGGCGCCCAGGTCCCTGGCCACGTCCGTGGCCGTGACGCCGGCGTCGTATTCCTTTACAACGCCGCCTCTTAATGTTACCTTGATCATAGTATCAACCCTCCAAAAAATTAAAACAGCCTCATCCCAGAAAAAGGGATGAAGCTGTACTTAGCTCCACGGTTCCACCCGTATTGCGAGGATGCCTGACGCATATCCCCGCCGCTTGACAGCCTTAACGCGGCCATACGGCGAACCTTAACGCCACAGCATTAACTGTTTGAGTCATGGCGGCTTTTCGGAACGCACTCCGCAACGGTCACTTTTCCGCAGTTTTTACCGGCGATTTCAGCCTTGGCGTCCGGCTCTCTGAAAAAACATAAATGGGAAAAGCGGTTTGCGTCATTGATTTAGGCGATTCAGTTTTTATAGACAATACCATATAATCATACGTTTGTCAAGTGTTTTTTTAGCAGCCCATAGAAAATAAAAATATTGACATTTTTCGAGCGTTAATCTATACATGTACGCGTGGGGTCCGATTCAGATGCCCGAAAAGTGGCGCGAACCCACGGACGTGGGCGGTTGTTTCCCTCCCCGAAAGGTGGTGGTGTTTATGTACATTACGTTACTGGAGCTGCTTGCTCTGGTAACCGCGATGGCCAGTCAAGCGTTTTTTTGTTTAGTGAAACATTATCCCTGTCCCGCGTCTAACATCTACCATCCAGAATCCGGCATCTCATACTATGTAGATCCCCGATTCCAACACCGCATACTCATGGTCGTGCACCCGGAAATATTTGAGCACCGGCTCCTTAAAAACAAGATAGTCCTTGACCGAGTAGTTTTCCAGCGTGAGCGTGCGGACCTTGTATGAATTTTTATTGCAGACGTACAATGTGTCGTCGTACTTTGTGATGCTGACGGGATATGAAAAAGCGGAGGTCGCGCCGCCGCCGATACGCAGCAGGACGCGTCCCTCGTCCGGGGAGTAGCATATGACGGCGTTGCGGTCGGGCACGGCGCACCAGACATTTTTGCCGTCTGCGGCAAGGTCGCGCACCGGCTCGTCCTGATAGGTGAGCGTACCCTCCCAAATGGGCGCGCCCGCGCTGCTGAATATATGCATTTCGCCCGTGTCATACAGCGCGATGACTCCGCTGTTGACCATGACCGCCGCGTCACAGCTTATAAAATCACCCAAATGCTCGGCTATCGTTTTGAATTCCGCGCCGAACTTATTGCTTAAATATGTTTTTGTCGTGATGGGGAACGCTTCGCTCTTGTCCTGCTCATAAGAAAAAAACGCGGCTCTGACGCTGCCGTCCTCCATGGTGCGCTTGTCGGCATATAAAAACCCGCCCGCGTGCGGTATGATGTCAAGAACCTCACCGCTGACAATCCTGTCCAAGTTGTATCACCCCAAAATAATTCTGTATAATAGACCTCCTCGGAAACTAGCCGCGAGCGGATAAACGAGGATTTTTTTCGTCCCGCAAGTAAAAAAGCGCAGGAATAATTTGTTTATTGCGAGCATTTTTTGCGCGGCAGGACGGAAA
>WRED01000018.1 GCA_009779495.1 Oscillospiraceae bacterium
GCAGTCTCTAAAAACCCCCGTCGTTAGATTTGTGCTGAATTTTTTCGCCCATTTCGCGTATTTTGAGGGCGAATAATTTGTTTATTTAACCGATAAATACGCGGAATGGACGGAAAAAGGCAGCGCAAAGATAATGGCGCGGGTTTTTAGAGGCTGCCTTATATCACTGCTTTAAAATAAATATTTACGAAGATCACGCCGCCCAGCAGACAGGCCATCCCGGCGGCCGACACGAAATCGGGCAGGCGCATTTTCATCTGCTTCATGCGGGTTCTGCCCTCGCCGCCGTGGTAGCAGCGGCATTCCATGGCGAAAGCCAGCTCATACGCCCGCCGAAACGCCGATATGAACAGCGGTATCAATATCGGGATAAGCGCTTTCGCCCTTTTGATCAGTCCGCCGCTTTCCAGATCCGCGCCGCGGGACTTCTGCGCGCTCATGATACGGTCGATTTCCTCCGTCAGCGTCGGGATAAAGCGCAGGGCCAGGGTCATCATCATCGCGAGGGTATGCACCTCGAGCTTGAATATTTTCAGCGGCGACAGCAAGCGCTCAATGGCGTCCGTCAGCATGGTCGGGGTTGTGGTGTATGTCAAAAGCGAGCTCCCGGCAATCAGGCACACGATGCGCACCGCCATAAACACGGCGGTGAATACGCCCTTGTCCGTCAGCGTTATCCTCCACCAGGAGAACAGCACGTTTCCGTCCTTTGTGTAGAACACGTTCAGGACGGCGGTAAACAGCAGTATGATCATAACGGGCCGGAGGCTTTTGAGCATCATGCGCGGCGGGACCTTTGACAGAACCGTCAGCAGAAGCGTCACAAGCGCCATAAGCCCCAGCGCGAAGAAGTTTTTGCAGATAAATATCACGGCGATGAACGTGACGGTAAGCAGGATTTTCACGCGGGCGTCCATTTTGTGCATCAGGGAATTGCCGGGCAGATATTGACCGATGGTGATGTCACGTATCACTGCGCGCCACCCCCATTCCCCTTTTGGAACAGGCGGAGCAGCTCTTTTTCGCCCTGCTCGTTTGTGTAAACGGAGGCGCTGACGGGCAGGCCGCGCCCGCGCAGATCCAGAAATATCCTTGTTACCTGCGGCACGTTCAGCCCCATCTCAAGAAGCTCCCCGCCGCGTGAAAATATCTCGTCCACCGTGCCGGCCATCGCTATTTCTGAGCGGTTCATAACGACCGCCCTTGTGGCCAGCCGCGCGATGTCGTCCATGCTGTGGGACACTAAAACGACTGTGCCGCCCGTCTCCTGCCGGTACTCCTTGACGAAGCCTAAAACCGTATCGCGGCCGCGCGGGTCAAGCCCGGCGGTAGGCTCGTCCAGTATGAGGACGCGGGGCTCCATGGCCATCACGCCCGCGATCGCCGCCCGGCGTTTTTCGCCGCCGGACAGGTCGAATGGCGACTTAGAAAGAAGTTCCTCCCTGAGTCCGACAAACCGCGCCGCCCGTTGCACGCGCCGGTCGATTTCGTCCTCGGCAAGCCCCATGTTCTTCGGGCCGAAAGAGATATCCCTGTACACCGTTTCCTCGAACAGCTGATATTCCGGGTACTGAAAGCACAGTCCCACTGCGAAACGCGCCTTTCGGACGCTCTCCTTGCTCTCCCAGATGTCCCTGCCGTCGAGATAAACATTGCCCGAGTCAGGCTTTAACAGCCCGTTGAAATGCTGAATGAGCGTGCTTTTCCCGGAGCCAGTGTGCCCGATCACCCCTAAAAACTCGCCCTCTTCAATTTCGATGCTGATGTTTTTGACAGCCGTCACCTCGAACAGGGTTTTTTGCCCGTAGAGGTGGGTCAGGTTTGTTGTTTTGAGTATGCTCATTGCCTCTTTTGTAGTCCTTTTATCGTTTATTTTAATTGTTCGCGTATGCGTATGCGTATGCGATCGCGTCTGCGCATTCCTCCGCCGTCAGTATTCCGTCGGGCAGCGGTATCCCGTCCGCCCTGAGCCTGTCCGCGAAAGCCGCCGCCTGCGGTATGTCCAGCCCCGTGCCGCGAAGCGTCTCTTTGCGGGCAAAAACTTCTTTTGGCGTACCGTCCAGTATGATCCTGCCTTCATCCATCACGATGACTCTCCCGGCCTGTACCGCCTCGTCCATAAAATGAGTGATCAGCACGACGGTTATCCCCAACTCGCGGTTCAGCTTTTTGATGATGTCCATGACCTCCAGCCTGCCCCTTGGATCAAGCATGGCGGTCGGCTCGTCCAGCACGATGCAGTCCGTGCGCATGGCGATGACACCCGCTATGGCAACGCGCTGCTTCTGCCCGCCGGAAAGCTTGTGCGGCTCATAAAGGCGGAAGCCGTACATCCCCACGGCCGTCAGCGCCTCGTCCACGCGCTTGCGTATCTCAAGCGGCTCAACGCCCAGATTCTCCGGCCCGAAAGCCACATCGTCCTCCACGACGGTGGCGACGATCTGATTATCGGGATTCTGGAACACCATGCCCACGGTTCTGCGGATGTCCAGCACGCGGGACTCGTCCGCCGTATCGAAGCCGCCCGACATGACCGCACCCCCCTGCGGCGTCAAAATCGCGTTGCACAGCTTGGCCAATGTGGACTTGCCGGAACCGTTGTGCCCCAGTACGGCGACAAATTCGCCGCGCTTTATGGCGAGGCTTATGTTGCTCACGGCGGGATCAGCGTCTATAGGATTGCCGTCCTCCGCCGCGTTGTCGTAGGCGTAGGTTACGTTTTTGAATTCGATTATGTTTTCACTCATGCTTATGACCACTCCTTTCTGGGGAATTGTGCGGTTTTGCGAAGCAAAATTTCGGCCTGCCTTATAGCCGAAAAGCACAAAACCCAAGTTTGAAAAATCTTATTTTTCAAACTTTGATTCCTGCACTTGTATGTTTGCTGTTTTTTTCTTCTAATTCAATAATGCTTTTTATTTCATCAACAACTTGCGCAATTGTTTTGCGGTCGGTATTGATAACATAATCACCGGGATGGGGTTTCATTCTTAACCATTGAAAAGATACTTCGTTAGTGTCGCCGCGATTTTTATGACGTTTAATCAACGTTTCTTCGGAGCACTTCAATGTGAAAGCGATAACCGTGTAATCCTTCGCGGTAATATCTTTCAGTACAGCTTCCCGAATGGCTTCGCCTATCACCACCACGGAAGAAAAAATAACATAGTCGAATTTTGAATTTAAGTAGGCAGACAACGCAAAAGACATTGTTTTGTCGCCATTGCGCAATCGCGGGTCAGCAATCGAAAACGGGTTGACGCACCATGCCCAGTCGCCGTCGAAATACGCGCTGTTTTCGTACGACTCAAAAAGGCTTTCCGCCACAGAAGTTTTACCTGCACAGGGCGAACCGGTTATAATAATCAGCTTTTGCTTCAAATCAGACATCTTTGACCTCTAATCTTTCCTCCACACCGCGCTTGCCCCGCACGGCAAAACCATCCCCGACGACGTGACCGGCAACCCAAGCTCGTCGCTTTCAACAACGCCGCCGCGCTTCTCTGCGATAACCGCGCCTAAAATATAACTCATGACCGACGGCGAAAGCCCCGTTGTGTACGAATTGATCAGGGACATGACCGGGTCGTCAGACAAAAGCCCCGCGCAGCTTTCGGCGAAAGAATATATTTCGTCCTCCAGCTTCCACACCTCGCCGCCCGGTCCCCTGCCGTAGGACGGCGGATCCATAATAATAATATCGTAGCGGTTTCCCCGGCGCAGCTCACGCTCCACAAATTTCATGCAGTCGTCCACGAGCCACCGCACGGGCCTGTCCTTGAGGCCGCTGGCCTCCGCGTTTTCCCTTGCCCAGGCGACCATGCCTTTCGCCGCGTCCACGTGGACGACCTCGGCCCCGGCCTTTAAAGCCGCAATGGTCGCGCCGCCCGTGTACGCGAACAGGTTCAGTACGCGCACGGGATGCTTTGATTTTTTGATGAGGGCAGCCGTTCTGTCCCAGTTGACCGCCTGCTCCGGGAACAGCCCCGTGTGCTTGAATCCCGTCGTCTTTATGTTGAACGCAAGCCCGCCATAGCGCACGCGCCATACATCGGCTATGCTCCCGCGTACCTGCCAGCTTCCGCCGCCCGTGCTTGAACGCGTGTAGACCGCGTGGGCGGTTTTCCAGCGCGGATCGTCCCGGGGTGTTTTCCAGATCACCTGGGGGTCGGGGCGGATCAGAATCACGTTGCCCCACCGCTCAAGGCGTTCGCCGCCGGAGCAGTCGATCAGTTCGTAGTCTTTCCATTTATCTGAGATTAACATGCGTTTTTCCTTTTGCTTATCAAAAAATGTAGAGACGGCATTCCCCTACCGCACCTGACGCCTAATCCCTGTGCGCGCGATTTGCTACAGCAATCGCGTGCGTACAACCTCCGCAATCTCCTCCGCCAGCCGTGTGATCAGCCCCTCATCCCTGCCCTCAAGCATCACCCGAACCAGCGGCTCCGTCCCGGACACGCGAACAAGCACGCGGCCATCGCCCCCCAGCTCTCGCTCCGCCCCGGCTATGGATTCCTTGATCTCCTCGTCGCCCGGATACCGCGCCTTGCCCATATTGGACACCCGCACGTTTTGGAGCACCTGCGGGTAGGACTCCATTTCACAGGCAAGCTCACTCAGCGGTTTGCCCGACGACTTCATGACGTTCATCACCTGCACGGCCGTCAAAACGCCGTCGCCGGTGTTTGCATGATCCAGGAAGATCACGTGGCCGGACTGCTCTCCGCCGAGCGTATAGCCGCCCCTCAGCATCTCCTCCAGCACGTATCTGTCCCCTACCTTAGCCGTGACGCAGGCGATGCCGTTTTGCTCGCAGAAGCGGTAAAATCCCATGTTGCTCATCACGGTCACGACGGCCGTATCGCCCGCCAACCGCCCGCTTTTCTTCATGTGCTTCGCGCAGAGCGCGATGATCCTGTCGCCGTCCACGACCTGCCCGTTCGCATCCACGGCCAGCATCCTGTCCGCGTCGCCGTCAAAAGCAAAGCCCGCGTCCAGCCTGTTTTCGGCGACAAACCCGCACAGCGCGTCCATGTGAGTCGAGCCGCAGTTCCTGTTGATGTTCACGCCGTCAGGCTCCGCCGCTATGACATGACATTCCGCGCCCAGACGCGAAAAGACCTCCGGCGCGGTGCGGCAGGCCGAGCCGTTGGCGCAGTCCAGCGCTATCCTCATGCCGTCAAAGGGGCTTTCCGCCGTTTTACACACGTGCGCGATATAGCCGGACAGCGCCTGTGTGTCCGTATACGCCCGGCCAACCTCGCCGCCGGTCCGCGCGGGAATTACGGCGCTTTCGTCTAAAATGATCTCCTCTATTTTATCCTCAAGCTCATCCGGCAGCTTGTAGCCGTCAGACTGGAAAATCTTGATTCCGTTATATTCGCAGGGATTGTGCGACGCGGAGATCATCACACCCGCGTCAAACCCCTTTTCTTTTACGAGATACGCCACCGCCGGAGTCGGCACGACGCCCAAAAACGTCACATCCGCGCCGACGGAGCACAGCCCCGCCGCTATCGCGGACTCCAGCATATCGGAGGACATGCGCGTGTCCTTCCCGATCATCACGCGGGGTCTGCTACTTTCACGGGTCAGGATCATTGCCGCCGCCCGCCCTATTTTCATCACAAGCTCGCAGGTCAGCTCGCTGTTTGCGACGCCCCGCGCGCCGTCTGTTCCGAAAAGTCTGCCCAATAAAACCTACCTCTTTGTTAATTGTTCAATGTCAATTGCTCCATGGGAGCCTCCATCCCAACATGCCTGTACCCCGCCGCCGTGACGACCCGCCCGCGCGGCGTTCTGCTCAAAAAACCTATCTGCATCAGATACGGCTCATACACGTCCTCTATGGTGATCGCTTCCTCGCCGACAACTGCCGCTATGGTTTCCAGACCCACGGGGCCACCGTTATAGTTGCGTATCATGGAGGTCAGCAGCAGCCTGTCGATGAAATCCAGCCCCAGCCGGTCGATCTCCATGCGGTCAAGGGCTTCCCGCGCGCTGTCCTCGTCGATCACGCCGCTGCCGACGACCTGGGCAAAATCGCGCACACGTTTTAAGAGGCGGTTGGCGATACGCGGCGTTCCGCGCGACCTTGACGCAATCTCCTCAGAGCCCTTTACCTCGATCTTCATCCCCAAAATATTCGCGCTGCGCCGGACGATCAGGCCAAGCTCCCCGGCGGTGTACATCTCCAGCCGGCAGATCACGCCGAAACGGTCACGCAACGGCGCGGACAGCTGACCCGCCCGCGTCGTCGCGCCCACCAGCGTGAACTTCGGCAGGTCAAGCCGTATCGACCGCGCCGACGGCCCCTTGCCGATGATGATGTCAAGCGCGTTGTCCTCCATCGCCGGATACAGCACCTCCTCGACGCTGCGGTTGAGGCGGTGTATCTCGTCGATGAACAGCACGTCGCCCTCGTTCAGGTTCGTTAAAAGCGCCGCCAGATCGCCGGGCTTTTCGATCGCCGGGCCTGACGTCACCCTGATATTGACCCCCATTTCGTTGGCGATTATACCCGCAAGGGTGGTTTTTCCAAGTCCGGGCGGACCGTACAGCAGAACATGGTCGAGACATTCCCCGCGCCGCTTCGCCGCCTCGATGTAGATCACGAGGTTTTCCTTGACCTTTTCCTGCCCTATATATTCGCTCATCAGTTTCGGGCGCAGCGAACCCTCGGCTTCGCTGTCCTCGGACAGATACTCCGGCGCGACGATCCTGTTTTCAAAATCCATTTCCATGCTCATATGCCTGCGTCCCGCCTTTCATTGTATGCTGATATGAGAACCTGCGTTCACAGGTTTTTACTTCATCTTTGACAACGCTTTCAGCGCCTGCCTGACCAACTCCTCCGTCGAAAGCCCATCGTCAAGCCTGCCGACGGCCAGTGACGCCTCGGAACGGTTATAGCCCAGCATCTCAAGTGCCGCGACGGCTTCCGCTCCGTTTGCCGACGCGGACTTGATCCCGATGTCGCCCACCTGAAAGCCGCTTTCCGGGTCACTTGCGTAGGAGCCGAGCTTATCTTTCAGCTCAAGCACGACCCTCTGCGCGATTTTCGGCCCGACGCCGTTCGCCCGCGTGATGCTCTTCGAGTCCCCCGACGCGACGCACAGCGCCAGCTTTTCCGGCTCAAGCTGCGATAAAATGGCCAAAGCCGCTTTCGGGCCGACGCCCGTTACGCCTATCAAAAGACGGAAGCAGTCAAGCTCCTTTTGATCGTAAAAGCCGAAAAGGTCCATGGCGTCCTCGCGGACGTTGAGGTGCGTATACAGCGTGGCCTGAGCGCCCTTTTGGCCGAGCTTTTTCATGGTGTTCATCGACGCGGCGCAGAAAAAGCCCACGCCGGAGCAGTCGATCGCCACGCCGGTTTCGTTTATGTGGATGATTTTGCCTGTCAAGCTGTAGAACATGGTAAATCTCCTTACGCAACAAGCCTGTTCAGAAATTTTGAGTCTATCTTATATATGGCGAGTCCCAGCGCGCCTACAGCGGTGCACACCGCCAAAAACATGATGGTATTCGGCACTGCCACGCCAAACAGCTTTGCGCCCAAAAAACGGAACAGTATGATGAACGCCGGGTGCATGTAGAATGTAACGTTCGCTGTGACCCTGAATCCCTCCGATACCCCGGCACCCTGCGGAAACGGATTGTTCAGCAGGAAGATCATCAGCGAAAACAGCAGCGGATAGAGCATAAACGTCAGCGTAATATCGTCCGGCAGTAGAAAGAGCAATATAAAAAGTATTTCCAAAAGAAAGCCCGCGCCGCAGATGAAAATCATTGTAAGCATTTTTTTATTGCTGAGTTTTTCCCATTTGGACTTAAACGCGTTCAGAAAATATCCCGTCATAAAAAACGGAAAGCCCGTCAACAATATCCTTCTGAATGCGGTGAATTCTGACCAACCAAAAATCCCCGCAAGCACAGGGACTTGAGCGGCCACATTTTTATAGGCCAAACTTAAGCATCCCACAGCAAACAGCAGCGGCGATATGTACGCAAAAATTTTCATGAGCCGCAGTTTTTTCAGCCATGCCGCCATTAAAACGGAAAAAATAAGGGCCGGGAAAAACCACAGATGATATTCGCTCCCGCGGAAAAAATAGTCTTGTATCACGCGTCCCGTTATAAAAGCCCCGACCGACATTTCCGCCCTATGATATCTATAATAACTGATGATAAAATAAAAGACGCTCCAAAACGTATAAACGAACACAAGCTTTTTTATGTATTTCCAAAGCACCCTTGTTCCGGCCAGCAGCGACCCGATATAAAAATATCCCGCGACCGCGAAAAAAAACGGCACCGCCACACGGGTAATGATTTGAGACGCGAAAAAACCGGCGTTATAGTTTATCTCCTCAAACGGATGCGTATGTATCGAAACCACCAATACCGCGCAGACATACCGAAACACATCGACAGCATGATTGCGTCCGTTCTCTCCTAATTTTACCGGGGGGGGCTTTATTGCCTTTTCCATCGTC
Organism: Oscillospiraceae bacterium; assembly: GCA_009779495.1. Taxonomy (GTDB): domain Bacteria; phylum Bacillota; class Clostridia; order Oscillospirales; family Acutalibacteraceae; genus UBA1425. The sequence continues at coordinate 8,499 of WRED01000018.1, forward strand.
ATATCCCCTTTCGTATCCGCAACGCGGCGCCGCCCTTCGCGCCGATGAGCGACCCGCTTGAATGCGCGTGGCATATCGCCATCGCAAGCGCGTCCGCCGTATCGTCGGGCTTCGGCGCCGTGTCCAGGTTCAGCAGAATTTTGATCATCTCCTGCACCTGCTTTTTTTCCGCGCGGCCGTATCCCACAACGCTCTGCTTCACCTGAAGCGGCGTGTACTCAAACACCCCAAGGCCGTTTTTCTGCGCGGCCAGCATAAGCACGCCTCTGGCCTGACTCACGTCGATGACCGTTTTCGCGTTGCTGTTGTAAAAAACTTTCTCTATGGCCATCGCCTGCGGCTCAAAACGCCGCATGATGGCTGACACGCGGTCATAGATCATTTCCAGCCGCTCATGAAACGGCTGCCCCGCCTCCGTCGTAACCGCGCCGTAGTCCAGCACGGTAAAGCGGCCGCTCTCATATTTGATCACGCCGTAGCCCACGATGGCGTAGCCGGGGTCAATGCCAAGTATGATCATAAACAGAGACATTCCTTACCAATGAACTCTCCCCGCCCTAAAGGGCGTTGTATGATACCGGGAGTTCATAATAAAATGTTTGCTTTTCCATTTTATTCGTTATATAATAAACAAAACAAGACAGGAGTGAGTGAGCATTATGAACATCGCGAATTTTTTCGCAAGCATCGGGCTGGTTATCTCCATGCTCTGGAGCGGGATCTCGACATTTGCCTTGAAGACCGATTTTTCCAAAGACGCCTGGTATTTGAAACCGCCGCCGCCGGACGCCGCCGAGCAGCTTGCCATTTTGCCGGCTGAGCGTCAGATCATGCACGCCGAAATGGAGTTCTATGCCTTTTTCCATTTTGGCATCAACACTTTCACCGATTCGGAGCTGGGCACAGGGCGCGAGGATCCGGCTATCTTCAATCCCACCAAGCTGGACACCGATCAATGGATCAAGGGCGTTGCGGACGCCGGCATGAAAGGCGCTATCATCACGGCCAAGCACCATGACGGCTTCTGCCTTTGGCCGACGGAATATTCTGAGTTCTCCGTCAAAAACAGTCCCTATCAGGGAGACGTCGTCGCCGAATTTGCCGAGTCATGCAGAAAGTACGGCGTCAAGTTCGGTTTCTATCTCTCGCCGTTTGACATGAACGCGCCAAGCTTCGGGCAGGGCGTCGCCTACAACGATTATTTCGTCAGCCAGCTGGGAGAGCTTTTGTCCAATTACGGCGATGTGTTTGAGGTCTGGTTCGACAACTACATCACGGAAGAGTACAAGGGCCGCCAGGATTATGATTGGGATCGCTGGGTGGCGATTATCAGAGAGCTTCAGCCAAACGCCGTCATCGCTGTCGGGCCGCCCAATCCGGACGTCGCCTGGGTCGGGAATGAATCGGGGCTTGCGAACGGAAACGTCAGCAGCGTAAGGATGCGGGCCGGCAATATGATCTGGGCAAAGAGCGAGTGCGACGTATCCATCAGGGACGGCTGGTTCTACCATGAGAATCAACAGCCAAAAACGCTTGCCCAGCTTATGCACATCTACTATAATTCGGTCGGAATGAACTGTGCGCTGCTGCTGAATATCCCGCCGAATAAGGACGGGCTGGTTAATGAAAAGGATATTAAGCAGCTAGTGAAAATGAAAAATGCCATAGAGGATATTTACGCGCGTCCCGTTACTCCGGCAACGGTAACCATTGCGGATAAGGACGGGAACGTCAATGATTCGAACGCGGTAAAAGCGATCGCGGCGGACAATGCGGAATCCTACGCGTTTTCGGATACAGAATATATTGTTGATTTCAAGCTGGATTCGGCGGCCCGGCTTAAGCACATCGTCCTGTCGGAGGATTCAAACCGCTGCAGCGAAAGAATCCAGAGGTTTTCCGTCTACGCGAAAATGGGATTCCTGTACGTCAGGGTCGGAACAGCGGAATCCGCCGGCAACAAGACAATCGTAAAGCTGAGTGCGCTTACACCGTGTACCGATTCATACCGCATCGTAGTTGAGCAGTCAAAAGCGGCTCCGGTTCTGCGGTATGTGGGACTGTATCGTTAAGATCGCTGCTCCCTTTCCCTGACGATAAACCGCGTCGGCGTGCCCTCCAGCCCGAACACCTCGCGGATCTGATTGTCGATATACCGCTGATAGCTGTAGTGGAACAGATCCTTGCGGTTCACGAAGCACACGAACGTCGGCGGCCTCGTGGAAGCCTGCGTCATATAGTAAATTTTCAGCCGCTTGCCCTTGTCGGTAGGCGGCTGTACCCTTGCCGTCGCCGCCGCCAGCACGTCATTGAGCTTGCCGGTTGAAATGCGCATGGCGTTTTGGTCGTTTGTAAACTTGATCAGCTCGAACAGCCTGTCCATCCGCTGGCCCGTCTTTGCCGAAATAAAAATGATCGGCGCGTAGGACATGAAAGAGAAGTCACTCATCAGCTTTTTGCGGTACGTGTCCATGGTTTTGCCGTCTTTTTCCACGGCGTCCCACTTATTTACGGCGATGATACAGGCCTTGCCCTCCTCGTGGGCGAGTCCCGCAACCTTGGAGTCCTGCTCCGTGAAGCCCTCCAGCGCGTCGATCATGATGACGCAGACCTGCGCGCGGTTCACCGCCATTTTCGCGCGGATCACGGAATATTTTTCGATCACGCCGTCCACCCTGCTTTTGCGCCTGAGTCCCGCCGTATCAATGAACACGAATTTGCCGTGACGGTTTTCAATGGACGTATCCGTCGCGTCGCGCGTCGTTCCGGCGATGGCGGATACGATCACGCGCTCCTCCCCGGCGATGGCGTTGACGAGGGACGACTTGCCCACGTTTGGCTTGCCTATGACGGCGACCTTTATCGCGTCGCTTTCTTCCTCCGCGTCCTCCGGGGGCGGGAAATAGCTGATCACCTCGTCCAGCAGATCGCCCGTGCCGTGTCCGTGAACGGAGGAAACGGGGAACGGGTCACCGATCCCCAGGTTGTAGAACTCATACAGCTCAAGCGGATCCGCGCCGATGGAATCGCACTTGTTCACGCACAGCGCGACGGGCTTACCGGACTTTTGCAGCATATCCGCGACCTCGCTGTCCGTCGCGACCACGCCCGTGCGGATATCCGTCACAAAAATGATGACGTCCGCGCTGTCGATGGCGAGCTGTGCCTGACGGCGCATCTGTGAAAGGATGATATCCTCCGAGTACGGCTCAATGCCGCCCGTGTCGATCAACAGAAACTGGCGGCCCAGCCACTCGCAGTCCCCGTATATCCTGTCCCGGGTCACGCCCGGCGTATCGTCGACAATGGCCAGCCTGGCGCCGACAAGCTTGTTGAACAGCGTTGATTTGCCGACGTTCGGACGGCCTACTATAGCGACAATCGGGCGCGACATGGTTTTTCCCTCGTTTCTCATTTTCTAAATAGACCTCCTCGGAAACTAGCCGCGAGCGGATAAACGAGGATTTTTTTCGTCCCGCAAGTAAAAAAGCGCAGGAATAATTTGTTTATTGCGAGCATTTTTTGCGCGGCAGGATGGAAAAAAGACCGTTTACGCCGCCGTGAGTAGTTTCCGAGGAGGTCTAATAAAGACTAGTATGAGAGCAGAACGGTATCTCCTGCTCTCAGATGTTTGATGTCTATTTGATTTCAGAATTATTTTACGCGTGGTTTCGCGTTCATGAACTTCGACAAAATGTCGCTGAGTCCCTTGGGTTCAGCCGCGCGGGACTCGGGGGCAGAAGCTTCGGGCACAGGCGTTTTTTCTTCGCCGTAAGACGGCTCTTTCGCGAACAGTCCGGCTTCCCCGGCGCCCGCAACCTCCCTGGCCTTGGATATTTCAGCCATCTTTTCGCTTCGCTGAACCTCCTGCCGAAGCTGATTTTTCAGCCGGAGTATCTCGGCGTTCAGCGCGGCGGATTCCTCCCGCGCGGTCCTCGATATCCCGGCCAGCACGGACTGCTGCTGCCGCTCGTTAAGCTCCCTGCCGCGCTGGGCGTCAAGCAGCCCCTGCTTGAGCTTTTCGACGATGCTCTTTGTCTCATCTTCGCGCTGCGCCGCGTCCTTTTCCTGCTGCACGCGGTAGTCGGCAAACTCCTTGCCCAGACGCTCATACTCCTGCTTTGTCTTAAAAAGCTCCTGCTGAAGCTCCTCGATATATTCAACAACTTTTTCTCTTTTGAAGCCGCCGAACGCCGCCTTTTCAAACGGGATATCGTTTTTGATCTCTTTTTCCATATTCGCCATAAACCCCTTTGTCACTTCTTTAACGCAATTGCTTCCTTGGCTTTCCGCGCAATATTTGCCGCGTCAAGCCCGAACAGGGGAAGCAGCTCCGCCGCCGGGCCGGAACGCCCGAACACGTCCTCCACGCCGACGCGCAGCACGGGCACGGAACTGCCTGTTTTACAGACCGTTTCGGTCACGGCAGATCCGAGTCCGCCGATGACGCTGTGCTCCTCCGCCGTAACGATGGCACCTGTTTGTGCCGCCGCCTCGAGAACCAATTCCTCGTCCAGCGGCTTTATCGTAGCCATGTTGATCACCGCCGCAGAAATGCCCTCGCTTTGCAAAAGCTCCCTCGCGGCCAACGCCTCCGCGACCATCAGGCCCGTTGCGATGATTGTCACGTCCCCGCCGTCACGTAGCCTGACTCCCTTGCCTATCTCAAACTTATAATCAGAATCGAATATCACGGGGACGGCCAATCTGCCGAAACGCAGGTAAACGGGTCCCTCATACTCGGCCGCCGCGAACACGGCCGCTCTCGCCTCCGCATCGTCCGCGGGGTTAATGATCACCATGCCGGGGATCGTGCGCATGAGGGCGATATCCTCGCAGCACTGATGGCTCGCGCCGTCCTCGCCCACGGAAATGCCCGCGTGAGTCGCGCCGATCTTCACGTTGAGGCGCGGATACCCGATTGTATTGCGCACCTGTTCAAAGGCCCGTCCCGCCGCGAACATGGCGAACGTGCTGGCGAACACCGTGTAGCCCATCGTCGAAAGCCCGCCGGCGATGCACATCATGTTCGCCTCCGCGATACCCGCGTCGAAGAAACGCTCCGGGTACGCCTTTTTAAACGCGCCCGTTTTTGTGGCGGCGGCCAAATCGGCGTCCAGCACCACAAGCCGCCCGTTTTTTGCGCCTAGCTCGACGAGCGCGCCACCGTAACTGTCACGCGTCGCGATTTTTATATTATCAGCCATTATATGCATTCCTTCCTGATTCCTAATTCCTAATCCTTGACTCCCAGAGTCTCAAGCGCGGCGCGAAGCTCGCCCATCGCCTGCTCATACTGCTCTTTATCCGGCGCCGTCCCGTGCCACGCGCACTGGTTCTCCATAAAGCTGACGCCTTTTCCTTTCGTGCTCTGCGCGATGATCGCCGTGGGCTTGCCCTTAAACTCCTCCGCCGCTTTGAAAGCAACCTCGATCTCGTCGAAGCTGTGGGCGCATATCTCCACCGTATTCCAGCCGAAAGCCTTGAACTTCTCGGCTATCGGATAGGGTGAATTGACCTCGGCCACCGAGCCGTCGATCTGCAAATTGTTGTTGTCTATGACGGCGGCGAGGTTGTCCAGGCCTTTCGCGGACGCGAACATCGCCGCCTCCCAGACCTGTCCCTCCTGAAGCTCACCGTCGCCCAGCACGGCATAGACCCGCAGCTTTTTACCGTCAAGCTTCGCGCCCAAGGCCATGCCCACCGCCGTCGAGATTCCCTGGCCCAGGGAGCCGGAGCTCATATCCACGCCGGGGGTGTACCTCATGCTGGGATGCCCCTGCAGCCGTGACTCAACCTTTCTGAAAGTTTTCAGCTCTTCAACGGGGAAGAAACCCCTGTGCGCCAAAACCGAATACAGGCACGGCGAAACGTGCCCCTTGGAAAGCACAAAGCGGTCACGGTCCTCCCACTGGGAATTTAAGGGATCCACGTTCATCTTGTTAAAGTAAAGGTACGTCACGATATCCGCCGATGAAAGGGACCCGCCGGGATGTCCCGACTTCGCGTTGTACACGCTCTCGATGATCCCCATCCGAACCTTGCACGTCGTTATTTTCAGCTGTTTTTTTGCGGCCGCGTCCACTAACTCAACCTCCTGTTTTTTTTATGTTAATTCATTGTTTTATATCCGTTTGCTTCCAGATTATACGGTTCAAGCGCGCTTAAATTCCAGACCGCCCAAACCTCGTTCATATCGACCTCGACCCTGACCCATTTGATAAAGCCGCCGTCCGCCCGCTTGATGTAAAAGCACCTCATATTGACGGCTTTCCCGTCACAGCCAATATAAATGTAGCCGCGATCCTTCATCATCTTTTCAAGCTCGTCATGGGTATTTTTTCCCACGGCGCAGTAGGCGGACTCCGTCAACTGCGTATATTTCGCGTTGCTTCTTTTCATCGAACGGAATTTTTTAGCAGCGTCCTGCGCGGTGACATCGCCGCCGTTCACGACCGTAAAGGTTTTCATGTCGGCGGGAAGCGCAATCTCAAAGGGATTGTGAAAAAAATAATGGACGCCGAAAAAAGTGACAAAGCAAATCGCCAGCGCGGTCAGCGCCGTGACGATGATGATAACGACCCTGTTTCCCCTGTTCCCTCTGTTCACTGGAACCCACCTATCCTCTTATTTTAGTCAAAAAGCCCGTGAAATAATCCGGCAGCCCGGCCGTGACCTCCACGTACTTTCCATCGTGCGGATGACGAAAGCCCAGCAGTCCCGCGTGAAGGCATTGCCCATGCAGGGATGCCACCCCGTTTTTCGGGCCGTACACCATATCGCCGACGACAGCGTGCCCGATATGCGCCATGTGGACGCGTATCTGATGCGTTCTGCCCGTCTCAAGCCTGACCGAAAGCAGGCTGAACTCCGCGTATTCCTCGAGCACCGTGTAATGCGTGACCGCCTCCCGGGCGTTTTTATCGGTCACGCGCATCTTCTTGCGGTCCTTTTCGCTTCTCCCTATGGGGGCGTCCACCGTGCCCTGCGCGTCCCTGAAATGTCCGTGAACTACGGCGCTGTACTCCCTTGTAAAGCTGTGTTCCTTTATTTGTTCGGCTAAACAGCGGTGCGCCGCGTCGTTTTTCGCGACGGCTAACAGCCCGCTGGTATCCTTGTCTATGCGGTGCACGATCCCCGGCCTCATCACGCCGTTTATCCCTGAAAGCCCGTCCCCGCAGTGAAACAGCAGCGCGTTGACAAGCGTCCCGTCCTCGTTCCCCGCCGCCGGGTGGACGACCATGCCGCGCGGCTTGTTTACGGCGAGCAGATCATCGTCCTCATAGCGGATATCCAAGGGAATATCCTGCGGCATGGCAGCAGGGCTTTTCAGCGGCGGCAATTCCACCGTCACGATGTCCCCGGCCCTCGGCTTCGCGCTTTTGAGCAACGGCTTGCCGTTTAACAAGGCCAGCCCGTCCCCGATCATCCGCTGGATATACGCGCGGGAAAGCTCCGGCAGCTCCGCGGCAATCAGTTTGTCCGCGCGAAAAGACTCATGCTCCCGCGTCACGGTAAAGCTTATACGCTCACTCACCGCCGCGTTTTTTGAGCGAGCTTACGATGTCAACCAGCAGATACGCGATCATCGCGAACGCGCCCAGGGTCACCAAAGCGTCGGCAAAGTTGAACACCGCGAAATTCATGAACAAAGGCTCGATATAATCAATGACAAAGCCCCTGAGCACACGGTCGATCAGGTTTCCCAGCCCGCCGGCTACGATCATCACAAAGCTCGCGTAAAGCAGGTTCGACTTGATCATGCCCATGGCCATGACCAGAATCCCCGCCGCCAGCGCGGCTCCCGTAAAGACGGCCAACAGCGTCGTCCGGTTTTGGAATATGCTGAACGCCGCGCCTGTGTTCTCCACATAGCGAAGCGCAAGCACGTTTGCGATCAACGTGCGCGGATTGCCCCGAAGAAGCCCGCGCACGACAATCAGCTTGATCAGCTGGTCGGCGGCGGTCAGAACGGCCGTCGCAGCCAGCGCGATGATTCTGCTTTTTTTGGATTTGTCAGACATCTAAAAAAACCTCCTGTCTATTTCCTGAAGAAGCCCTTGAAGCGGCGGCTGGAATCGCCGTCCTCGTCATCTTCATCTTCATCGTCTTCATCTTCGTCCTCATCATCCTCGTCTTCATCTTCATCATCGTCGTCCCTTGAGCGGTTCCCGAACAGCGACCTGCGCAGCCGCCCCTCGACAGTGGATGCCTTGTTTTTTTTATCGTCGGAATCTTTTTCCGCCAAATCATCTTTGGCCGCTTCTCCCCCGAACTCCTTTTCGATGTCGTCGATCTGAATCTTGAACCCCAGATCGTCGTCGTCCTCGTCGACATCGTCGTCAAAGTCATCGTCGTCGCTGTCGTCATAGCTGTCCGCGCCGGATATTTCCGGCTGGGGCTGAACCTCCGGCGCAGGATTAACCTCCGTTGGAAGCTTGAATTCCGGCGGCAGGTTTACTTCCGCTGGAGACTTGTTTTCTGTCGGAAGCGTGACTTCTGTCTGCTCTTCGCCGGCGCGCAGCTCCGTTTCGTCGATCACGGCGTACTTGTTTTTCAGGTTCTCCACGGAACGTCTCGGGCGCCCGTATGTATCCTCCGACAGGCCGCTCCGCTCCTCCTCAAGCTCAAGCGAGGCAATGACGCGCGCGGTCCTCGGATTATAATTGTTGTAGTTGAAAATGCCGCTTTCAGCGGACTTTTCCGTTTCGGGAAGTGAAGCCTGCACGGGAACATCGAGCTCCGGCTTTTCCTCCGCGAACACCTTGACCGGCCCCTCGGCTGCATTCACTGCGACGTCCGCAGCCTTTGAAGCCGGAACCTCCGGCTTTGGATCCTCCGTGACCGGCGCGGCCTCCGCTTTCATTCCCTGCGCCGCCAAAGCCGCTAAAACGTCTCCCGCCGACTGCGGGACCGGCTTCGGCTCGGCAAATCTCATCGCTTCCGCGACGGCGGCCTCGTCGATCTCGACAAAATCAAGCAATCTGGACACGATGCTCAGCTGTTTATGATAGGAACCCGTGATCGTCTCCTTGAACTTTTTGCTTTCGGCGCGGACCTGCTCAAGCGCCTGCGTCTCTCTCGCCACATCGTCCTGGAGCCGCCCAAGCGCCGCGTCGACTTTCCTCTGCGCGTCGGCGACAAGCCTTGCGGCTTTTTCCTCCGCCACCTGTATGGACGACTCGGATATTTTCTTCGCGTCCTTGAGCGCGCGTTCGGCTTTCCCGTTCGCCGCCGCGACCATGTGCCCGGCAGCCTCCTCGGCATCCCTGAGCTTCTCCGCGGCTTCCTTTTCGGCGGAAGCAAGGCGCTCACGCCCCGTTTCGGCAGCGTCGCGCTCCATATCGTCGGCCTTGCGCTGGGCGATGAGGAGCGTTTTTTTGATCAGCTCCTCGTCCTTGCGGTACTCCTCGATCTTCTCGGCCAGCAGGTTGACCCGCTTAATAAGCTCCGCGTTTTCCTTGAAAATCAACTCGTATGACTCCGATACCTTTTCAAAAAAGTTATCGACCTCGTCCGAACGGTACAACCCGCGCCCCGCGGACTGAAATCTGTACGTCTTGATCTGTACGGGCGTAAGCATATTCTATCCCCCAAGCTAGATGTTAGATGTTAGACTGTAAATTGTAGATGCGGTTACTTCAAGCGCAGCGTTTAACCGAACCGTTAATTCTCAATTCTTAATTGTAACCATACCCGCCGCTTTCAAGCTCGTCAAGCAGCTCGCCCGTAACCGGGACATTGTAGGGCGTGATGATATAAGCGCGCCCGGCGACCCTTTTGATATCTCCGGAATTCGCGTAGGCCACGCCGTACAGGAAATCAAGCACACGCCTGGAAATATCGTTGGGGCACGTTTCAAGATTGAGTATCACGATCCTCTTTTCGTTGAGCACGTCGGCCACCTCGCCGACGTCGTCAAAACGGTCGATCTTTTTAAATACGACCTGCGAACGGGCAGACGAATGTATATCCACCACATTCATCTCCCGCTCCCTTTCGCGGTCACGATCTCTCTCCCGTTCCTTCGGCTGGTACACGGCGCGCCTTTTTCCGCGGGACGGATCAACGCTGTAGACGTCCTGCTCCTGTTCCTCGTCCTCGTATTCATCTTCGTAATACTCCGCTTCCTGATCGTCCACGCCGGCGAAATACCCCTCGTCCGTAATTTTCGCGAGATCCCTGATTTTATCCATGAAGCTCATTTACGGTTTCCTCCCCGATTATGATACTTATCCTTAATACACCCTCTGACCGAATATAGCACTCCCGACCCTGACAAGCGTCGAGCCCTCGGCGATTGCCTCCGGGAAATCTCCAGACATTCCCATTGAAAGAATCTGCATATCTATATTATGTATTTTTTTCTCCCTGATGTCAATAAACACTTGACACATATTTGAAAAAAATTCACTTATTTTTTCGACAAAAGGCGGTACAGTCATAAGTCCCTGTACATTTATGCCCTGAATTTCAGATATTTCCCATACGATTTCCGGCAATTCTTCTGGCGTGAATCCGAACTTGCTTTCCTCGCCGCCGATATTTATCTCCAGCAGAACGTCAACCGCGATCCCTTTTTGGCATGAGATCCGCCCGATCTCCCGGGCCAGCTTTACGCTGTCCACGGACTGTATCATCGAAACCTCCCCGGCGACCTGCTTCACCTTGTTCGTCTGGAGATGCCCTATCAGGTGCGTTTCGCAGCCGGTAAGCGAGAGCAGCGGCTTTTTTGACAGCAACTCCTGTACCTTGTTTTCGCCGATCATATCCACGCCGCACCGTATCGCGTGATTGATAAGCTCCGGCCCCACCGTTTTGGTGACGGCCATCAGCTTCACCTCAGAGGGGTCGCGCCCGGCCTTTATCGCGGCCTGCTCTATCTCAAACCTGACTCTTTTCAGATTTTCCTCAACGGCGGTAAGCCTGTCACTAGGCAATGACCGCTCCGTCATCCAAATTCCTCCCCTTGACGATTATATTATCGTACATCTGAACATATCCCGCGCCCGCCGACGGATCAGACAGTATAAAGCCGTCCCCGGTATATATCTTTTTGATTTGCCGGAAGCTCGCTATGTTCCCGCGCTGTACATAAACGCCCGTCAGCGACTCGACTTTTTTCTCCGTAACCTTGAACCCGGCGCGCCCGTTCAGGACGACCTGCGCATCCCCGCCGCGCAGGCGAAGCACGCCGCCGCTGACATTCGGACAAAGAAAGACCACAGTTGTCTTTCCGCTTTCGTCCTCTTTTTTTGAGTATACCCTTGCTTTCACGTTTTCGGGCTTCGCGCCGGAGAACCGTATCGTAACCGCCTTCCCAGACGTGAACGCTTCCGCGTCCTCCGAGTCAAGCACAGCCTCCATGTACAAGTTATGTACTACTCTGACCGCCTCATCCTCGACACGGTAGCCCGTGTGCTCGGCCAAAACGATCCACGCGTCCTCGCGGCGCAGATGAAGCACGCTGTCGTTTATTTCAGAGCAGACGAATATCACGGCTGCCCTGCCTTTCAAATCCTCGTTTTTCGCGTGTACCTTTACGTTCACGCTTTTAGGCTCCGCGTGGGGAAAGCGTATGGTCAGCTCCTTGCCGACGGTAAGCGGCGCGGCTGTTTTTGCCGGAAGCACGGCCGCCATATACCATTTGTAGCTGTTGACCAGCTTTCCGAGGCTTTCGGCGGGAGCCGCGCCGTTTTGTTTTTTACTTAACGCGCTTTCGATTTCGTCCGGCGTCCACTTGGCGGCGTTTAAGTAATTCAGCACATTCTCGTGCCCATCAATGTCCGCCACGTAAAATCCGGCACTGCCCGCCCCTGTACCGACCATTTTGTATTCGCCCACGGACGGTTCCAGCGCGGCGATCTGCGCCGACAGCTCCCTTTTCCTTTGCTCCAGATTCAGCGTCCCGCCCGTCGCTATTTCCACCGACGTCGCGTCGTCGCGGAATTTTTGCAGGCTGTCAAACGCCGCGTTCAAGTCCCCGTTGTCCGCGCATTTGAGAAATTCGGCAAAATGCCCTTGGGCGCTTGTTTTCAGCGTCCCAACTTTCAGGGCGGAAAACATCGCCTGGCTCTTCAACCTGTCATACCGCCTGATCTCGTTTCTAAGCTGCATCACGCGCATATATTTCGCCGCGCTTTCGGCGCTTTGGAACACGGCGGCTATGTCCGCGCCCCTCGCGACGCGTTCGCCGTCCGCCGCAAGCGGAACGACCGTGCCGCTGACGGCGCCCTCGATGACCCGCTCGTCCCGAACGACATATATATCCGTTATGTCCGTGCTGACAGGCACCTCAATCGTCTCGCATAACGCGGTTCGCGTCACGATCTCCGGATTTGTAATGCGATATATCTCAACGCCCGCATAGACAAGCAGAGCCAAAGCGGCAACGGCCGCTATGAACTTCGGCAGCCTCTTGCCTTTCGGCCATTTTTTCGCCTTGCGTTTTTTTTGCCCGTCCGCCAAAGCCCGCTCACCGCCTAAATACTATCTTATGTGGCCGCGCAACAATAATATATAAGACATTTAATTATATCACATTGTTCCGCCTGAAAAGTGACGTGATTGTTAATTTTTCAAAAAATTGCTGATCAGCTCCGCCGCCCGTTCAAAAAGCTCCGCCGCGTTTAATTCGTCGATATAAAGCTTTACCGCGCCGTCCATGCGGTTAAACCACGTCAGCTGACGCTTGGCGTAGCGGCGCGTCTCCCGCTTCACCGACTCAACCGCCTGCGAAAGCCCGGCCTCGCCCCTGAAATACGGCACAAATTCTTTCAGCCCGATGGCCTGTCCCGCCGTGCTGTTCTCCCGCGCCAAATTTTCGTAAAATATCCGCGCTTCCTCAAGCAACCCCGCCTCCAGCATAGCATCTACCCGATGATTGATTCTGTCATAGAGCCTCTGCCTGTCCCTTGAGTCAAGGAAAAGCGCAAGCGCCCTGTACGGCGGCGGATTTTTCCGCGACTGCGCCCTGTGCTCCGACATGGTCACGCCGGACGCGTGATATATCTCCAACGCACGGATCACGCGGCCAAGATTGTTCGGGTGCAGTGTTTCGGCCGTTTCCGGGTCAATCTCAAAAAGCTCGCCGAGCAAGGCTTGCGCGCCCTCGTCCGCGGCGCGTTTCTTCATCTGCTCACGGAAGCCCGCGTCCGCTCCCGCGCCGCCGAAGTCGATATTGTCCAGCAGGGAACTGACGTACATCCCCGTTCCGCCGCACAGCACCGGCAGTCCGCCCCGGGCGGCGATATCGGCTATGCGGGACCGGGCCGCTATACAGTAGTCCGCGACGCTGAACGACTGCCCGCGCGGCAAAAAGCCGATGAGATGATGGGCCGCAAGCTTCATTTCCTCCGCCGATGGCTTGGCTGTTGCGACCGGGAAGCCCTCGTATATCTGCATCGAGTCAGCCGAAACAACCTCCCCGCCGAACCGCGCGCCTATCCCGGCTGCCAAAGCCGTTTTGCCCGAAGCCGTCGGCCCGACGACCGCCACGACCGGAACTTTATCGTCTGCTTTCTTATATCCGTCCAAAGCGTTTCTCCAATTCCCTGCGCGTCATCTCGGCCATCACGGGACGGCCGTGGGGGCAATTCCGGATCTCAGGCATACTCAAAAGCGTTTCGACAAACCTCTCCTTTTCATAGTCGGAGGTGAAATCGCCCGCTTTTATCGCCGCGCGGCACGCCGTTGACATGTATATGCGCTCGGCTTTTTTCGTGGTGAGGTCGGTCCTGTTTTCCGCGAGGTATCCCGCGATCTCCATCATGACGTCCGCAACGTCCGAAGCGTCCAGCATAACGGGGCACTCGCGGACGATGAGCGTTTTAGCGCCGAAGTCCTCGGCCAGAAAGCCGTGCTCCTCCAAAAGCTCCAGATTCTCAAGCGCCGCCGCGTACTCTTCCTTACTCAGCGTGACGGTGACGGGAGCCAGCAACAGCTGACGGCAGCCTTGCTCCTCTTGCGAACGAAGTCTCTCGAACAATATGCGCTCATGGGCGGCGTGCTTGTCGATGATGAGCAGGGTGTCGCCGCGCTCGGCCAGGATGTACGTTTTGAATGCCTCGCCTACCAGGCCGCAAGCTTCGGGCGGCTGGGCGCGGGTTTCAGGTTCAGCTTCAGGTACGGCTTCCGTCATCGTTTCGGCTTCAGGCGGAGTGCTTTTGCCTGTAAAATCGAAGTCCGCAAACGCGTCGCCCTTAGGCGCGACGGTGAATTCGCGTTCTTTTTTGTCCTCCAGAATCAAACTGGACGGGGATGTATACGTCGGGCGGACAGGGTTGTCCGCCGTTGCCGCAGGCCATTGCGTACGGCCGGCCGCCTCCGTATCAGGTTGTACGCTGATCCGCAGCTGTTCCGCCTTTAATCCGTCCAACGTGTTCATATAAGCTTTGACGCCCGCGCGTTCCTCTATCTTACGGCGGACAAAATCCGCCCCCTGACTTTTGACTCCCGATTCTTTATTCCCGATACCCAGCCCCTGTTTCGCGGCGTAATATACCGCGCCGAACACGGCTTTTTCATCGGCAAACCGCACCTCAATCTTGGCCGGGTGCACGTTCACGTCCACGGTGTTCGGCGGCACGGCAAGGTTCAGCACGCAGGCCGGGAATTTTCCCGCCGGCAGCTCGTTTTTATACGCCTCCGTCAGCGCGGCGGAACCCGTGCCCGTTTTGATCAGCCGCCCGTTCAAAAAGAAAAACTGCATGCTTCGGTTCGGACGCGCCGCGCCGTGCTTTGAGACATATCCCTGTGCCGATATGCCGCCTGACTCATACCTGACGTCCGTCAGCCCGGACAGAAACTCCCCGCCGAACACGGCGTATACCGCGCTTTCGAGCTTGCCGTCACCGGGAGTCAATAGGGTTTCCCTTCCGTCTCGGATCAATCTGACGCTTACGTCCGGCCTTGACAGCGCGATGCGGTCAACGACGCCCGCGACCGCGTTTGCCTCCGACACATCCTTTTTCAAAAATTTCATCCGCGCGGGCGTGTTGTAAAACAGGTCGCGGACGACGATGGTCGTACCCTGCGGGCAGCCCGCGTCGCCGATCAGTATCTGCTCCCCGCTTTCGATGACATAGCGCGTTCCGGCGGTTTCGTCATGTGTCCTGGTCAAAAGCTCGACCCTCGATACCGCGCCGACCGACGCCAATGCCTCGCCCCTAAAGCCCAAAGTAAGGATCGCTTCCAGGTCGTCAGGCACGGCGATCTTGCTGGTGGCGTGGCTCAAAAACGCCTTCGGCACATCCTCGCGAGGGATTCCGCATCCGTTATCGGTCACGCGTATGTAGGTGACACCGCCGTTTTTGATCTCTACCGTCAGCTGCGTCGCCCCGGCGTCAATGGCGTTTTCCATCAGCTCCTTGACCACCGACGCGGGACGCTCCACGACCTCTCCGGCGGCGATGAGGTCGGCGATGTGCTTGGGCAGGACGTTTATTTTGGGTGTGATGTAAAACACCCCCTTTCGGGTTGTTGAGAATTCCGAACTCCGAATTAAATCTGCTTCGCTTCCGTCACCAGCTCATACAGCTTCGACAGCGCCTCGATCGGCGTGAGCGTATTGACGTCGATATGCTTCAGCTTCCCCACAAGCTCGCTCTCTCGTCCGCCGTCAAAGGATATCTGCGCGCCGCCGTCCCGCTCCCCCGGCTCCTGACGCGCAGCCCCCGATTCCCGGCCCCCGGCTCCCGACTCCTGATTTTCAAGTTCCTTTAAAATTACGCGGGCGCGGTTCACGACCCACCCCGGCACCCCGGCAAGCTTTGCCACCTCAATGCCGTAGCTTCCGTCCGCGCCGCCGCGCACGATGCGCCGCAGAAACGTGATCTCGTCGCCGCGCTTCTTGACGGCGATGTTGTAGTTTTTCACGCCCGGCACTTCATTTTCAAGCGCGGTCAGCTCGTGGTAATGCGTCGCGAAAAGCGTTTTCGCGCCGAGCTTTTTTACGTCGGAGGAATATTCCAAAACGGCGCGGGCTATGCTCATGCCGTCAAAGGTCGAGGTCCCGCGCCCTATTTCGTCGTAGATAATCAGGCTTTTCCGCGTGGCGCCGCCGATGATGGCCGCCACCTCGCTCATTTCAACCATGAAAGTGGACTGCCCCGCCGCCAGATCGTCCGACGCGCCGATACGGGTGAACACGCTGTCAACCACGCCGATTTGCGCCGCGTCCGCCGGGACGAAAGAGCCCATCTGCGCCATGATGACGATCAAGGCGACCTGACGCATATACGTGGACTTGCCCGCCATGTTCGGCCCCGTGATGATCGCGCAGCGGTTTTCATTCAGGTCAAGCTCCGTGTCGTTGGGAACGAAAGGCGCGCCGTTTAAGGTCAGCTCCACCACGGGATGCCGCCCGTTTTTGATGATGATCGCGCCGTCGTCGCGCATATCGGGGCAGACATAGCCGTTTTGGGCGGCGGCGTGCGCCAAGGAGCAAAGCACGTCCACCAGCGCGACAGCCCGCGCCGTTTTCTGTATCCGAAGCAGCTCTCCCGCGATCTTTTCCCGAAGGGCGTTGAATATCTCATACTCCAGCCCCGTGATACGGTCCTGCGCGCTGAGTACTTTTGCCTCCAGCTCTTTCAGCTCCTGGGTTATGTACCGCTCGCAGTTGGCCAGGGTCTGCTTTCTGATGTATTCGTCGGGCACAAGCTCCCTGTAGGAATTTGACACCTCTATATAATATCCGAACACGCGGTTATAGCCGATTTTCAGCTTTTTGATCCCGGTTTTCTCCTGCTCGGCCGCCTGAATCCCGGCGATAAAGCCCTTGCCGTCACTGACGATCGCGCGCAGGGAGTCAAGCTCGGCGTTAAATCCGTCGCGGACCATGCCGCCCTCCCGCACCGAAAACGGCGGCTCGTCCACCAGGGAGCGCCCGATCATCTCCGCGATATCCTCCAGCGGGTCAATGTCGTCATAAGCGCCGCTTAAAAGCGCGGAACGCCTGTCCGCGAGCTTTTCCCGCAAAACCGGAAGCAGGCGCACCGTCTGCTCAAGGGTTTTAATCTCACGGGCGTTGGCCGTGCCGTAGACGATCCTCGTCAGCAGCCGCTCCATGTCGCGGATATCCTCCAGCGTTTCCCGCAGCCCGCCGCGCGCAACGCTTTTCTCTTTAAGCTCCGCGACGGCGTTGTGCCGCTTCGTTATCTCCGCCAGGCTCACCACCGGCTGCTCCACGAAGCCGCGCATCAGCCGCTTGCCCATGGGCGTTTTCGTCCTGTCAAGCGCCCATAAAAGCGAGCCGCGCTTCTCCCTCCCGCGCATGGACTCCGTCAGCTCAAGGTTCCGCCGCGTGGACGCGTCCAGCCGCATGAACCTCGCCTCGCTGTAAAAGTCGATGCCCCGCAGGTTCGCGAGGTCCGTTTTCTGCGTTTCGCGAAGATAGCGCAAAGCCGCGCCCAGCGCGCGGAGGGCTTCATGCTGCCCGATGATTCCCTGCCTCTGGAGTTCTTCGCCGAACAGCGTCTGGGCCTCGCTTATACAGCTTCCCGGATCGAAAAAATCGTCATCCATCAGCTCCGCCGTCGCCCCCAGCCGCAGGTTGATGAAGGGCGCGACCCGTTCAAGCTCTGAAAGCCCCGCGTTATAGATGATCTCCGCGGGCATGAAGCGGCCAAGCTCGTCGATGATCCCGCTCTCCGTATGCTCGCCGCCGAGCTGCGTCAGATGCAGCTCCCCCGTGGAAATGTCGGCGAAGCATATCCCCGCCCGGCCGTCTAAGGCGAACACGCATGACAGGAAGTTGTTTTTCGACTCGTCGAGCATACTGTTTTCGATGACCGTTCCGGGCGTGATGACGCGGACCACATCGCGCAGGACAAGCCCTTTCGCCAAAGCGGGATCCTCCATCTGCTCGCATATGGCCACCTTGTAGCCTTTCGCGACCAGACGGGCGATATAACTGTCCACGCTGTGAAACGGCACGCCGCACATAGGCGCACGCTCCTCCTGCCCGCAGTCGCGCCCCGTGAGCACAAGCTCCAGCTCGCGCGACGCGGTTTTCGCGTCCTCGAAGAACATCTCATAAAAGTCGCCCAGGCGGAACATCAGGATCGCGTCCGCGTTTTCGCGCTTGATCTCGAAATACTGTTTCATCATGGGGGTAAGCTCGGGCATAGGTCGTCCCTCCAGGCATTAGGTGTTAGGTGTCAGGGATCAGGGCATCTTAGAGAACGCAGTTCGTTACCTTGCCGCTCCTGATCCCTAATTCCTAGCGCCTTATTCACTGTTTGTTCTTAGTTTGATCCGCATCCGCCGCAGGAACCGCAGTCGCCGCCCGCGCAGCCGGACTCCGCATCCGGGTCGCACGTCATGGGATCCTCGCCGCGCACGCACAGCGTCAGAATACCCGTGATTTTTTTCATGAGCCTGTCAACCTCGCCCCTGGCCGCCTCAAAAGCCTGCATGTGCGGGTTTATCTCAACCTGCCTGTACAGGGCGTTGAACTCCTCGTCGTATGCCTTGAGCCTGTCCTGGTCCGCGTCCTCTTTGGAAACCTCGTGCCGGTACGACATGTGCACCAGCTGTATGCGGCCGATCAGCTCGCTTAGCTCGGCGTCATTTTCCTTTTCGTCAAAGGCCGCCATAAAGCTGAGATAACACTCGTCCTTTTGTATCATGGAGCCAAGCTCACGCGCCATTTGAATTAAGTCCATGTTGTTCTCCTTTGTATAATTTGTATTTTTATGCAGTTTTGAACCTTTATATTAGTTGCTTGTACCCCTCCGGCGCTTCGCGCCACCTCCCCTTGCAGGAGAGGCCTTGGCATCGCACCTCGTTCCCAAGCCTCCCCTGCAAGGGGAGGTGGCACGCAGTGTCGGAGGGGTCAGGAATTAAAAGTCCATACAAACAGTCTAAAATAACTTTATTTATCACAACCGTCAAGCGCGGCGGTAAGCTTCCACGAATCCCCCGGTTCAATCACAACCTCCTGAAAGGTTCCCGGCATATCGGGCGTACCCTTGAACCGAACGGCCATATTGCCCTCGGTTTTTGCCGTTACAATATCTCCGTCCCCGAAGCTGTCGCACAGCACGCGAAGCCTTTTGCCCGCCATGCCGGCAGCCAGCTCCAAAGCGATTTCATGCTGTACGCGCTCAAGCTCCTGAAATCTTGCCACCTTCTCGGCGTGCGGCGTCTCGTCAGGCATTTTCGCGGCGGCAGTGCCCTCTCTGGGCGAAAAGATGAACATGAACAGCGACGTGAACCGCGCCGCCTCCACAAGACTCAGCGTGTCGCGGAACTCCGTGTCCGTCTCGCCGGGGAAGCCGACAATGATGTCGCTTGTGATCGAAAGGCCGGGCATTTTCTCCCGGGCATAGCTCACTAGCTCCAGATATTGCTCCCGCGTGTAGCGGCGGTTCATTTCGCCTAAAACGCGGTTGTTCCCGCTCTGGACCGGCAGATGCAGGTGCTTCGCGGCCTTTTCGCAGTCCGCCATCGTATCGAGCAGCTCGCGGGTACAGTCTTTCGGGTGGGACGTCATGAAGCGGATGGTGAAGTCGCCGTCTATGCTGTTAATTTCCCTTAAAAGCGCCGGAAAATTCATTCCGCCGTTGTACGAATTGACATTTTGCCCCAGCAAATTGATCTCCTTATACCCCTCGCCCACGGCCTGTCTGATTTCATTGAGGATCACGCCGGGCTCGCGGCTGCGCTCACGCCCGCGCACATACGGCACGACGCAGTAGCTGCAAAAGTTGTCGCAGCCGTACATAACCGGCACCCACGCCCGAAAGCCGCTGTCCCGGGAGAGCGGTACGCCCTCCGCGATGACGCCGCCCGATTCCCCCGTCTCAAACACCCTTTTGCCCGTACCGTAGCTGCGGTAAACGAACTCGGGCAGTCGGTGAGTGACATGCGTCCCGAATACGATATCCACGAAAGGGTAGCTTGTCCTGATCAGCTCGGCCACGCGCTCCTGCTGGGTCATGCAACCGCACAGCGCGATCTTCATGTGCCGCCGCGCGGACTTGATATTCTTCAGCTTGCCCACGTTGCCGAACACCCTGTCCTCGGCGTGCTCACGTATGGCGCAGGTGTTGTACAGCACGAAATCGGCGTTATCGGGGCTGTCCGTGAACGCAAAACCCATGTCGCGCAGCATACCCTTGAGCCGCTCGCCATCCGCCACGTTGCCCTGGCAGCCGTAGGTGTGGACAAAGGCCTTGGGAACGTCCGCAAAACGCGACGAAAGCACCGTCCTGACAAGCTCGGTATATTCCCTCTGACGCTCGATCTCCGACGGCGGGACGATATTTTTATTTGTGTTTTGCACAGACAAGGCGATCCTCCCGTGTGATTTATCCGCGATAACATATTTTAATATTATACACGAAAAACGCGGCTCGCACAAGAGCAAAACCGCGTTTTTTTGTTTATTTCTGTATAATCTGTTGAAGAGATAAACCCATAGTCAAACCACTTTTACATTTTAACCGTGCATCGCCGCCTGATTGCCGCATTGCGAATACATCAAAACATAATCAACCATATCCTCAAACACGTCACCGCCCTTTATGCGATTTCTTTGCAGTGCCGTGTTGTCCTCATCCACCCACGAAACTACCTTTTTGACCCCTTGCGCCTCCATCAATTCACGGGCAAATTCAGCGATTTTCATGTATAAAAATTCCTTGCGGTACGCCTCTTTCGTATACGCGAACCGGCCCCAAAAAACAGCTCCGTTTATCTGAAACAGCTCAAACGCCGCCACACGGCCGTCACGCCGCACGACGATAGCTCCCTGTTGAGCGATCTCCTCAAGCAAGTCATCCAAATCAGGCAGCTGCTGACTGTAGACATCAAATTCGTCCTTTAGCATAACAAGTATCTCGGGGGCGTCCTCCGCCCTGGCAAACTCCACATCCTCCGCGAATTTTTTCGGATATTTCGCCATTCTCCGCTTCGTCGTATCGGAGCGCGCCATTTTGCGGCGAATGATAAACCCGCACTCCTGAAAGATTTCCGCTTCCTCCGTGACCTTTTCGCGCTTTCCGACTATATCGCATATAAGCGGTTGGTGTCCGAAAGGCACGGCAGTTAAATCCGCCAGCGCCGAGCGCAGAATCCCTGCATCCTTCGCGGTGTAATACACGCGCCAATATGTGCCGTGGACCAGCACAAGCAGCAGCAGACAGCCCTCGCTTTGCGCCGCCATATTCCGGCCTGAAAGCGCATTCTCCAGCGCGTCCCGCAGCAGGTACATGTTTGTTATACAGCCCCTGTTCGCGCGCTTGAAGTCATTCAGCAATCGCGTATAAGTCTCATAGTCTATTTGATTTTGAAGCTCGAAGCTCATAGGTTATCTCCTATCCATTCGTGCGGCATCCTCAGCCTTTTCGGCCGCCCCTGATCGCCGTCGCCCTTAAAAAGCCGGATATTTTTCACGTTGGGAACCCGTACCCAGATATCGACGTTCCGCCGTTCAAACGGCTCGAAGTGATTGGGGATGATGTTTTCGTCATCGTCGCCGCGCATGGTGAAGCCCGCTTCCCGCATCATATCGTCAGGTATGCCAAGACAGTAAAAATCCGTGTACTCAAATCCGTTCTGCGCCATCAGCAGGTCGATTTCAGGGCCGATTCCCCTTATCGCTTCGTTCGGGCCGCAGAAATCAACTATGCGCAAAACAGACGAGCCGAACATGTCAACGGCGCGCGCGACTAAAATACCGTCTGTGCGCCCGGGAGCCGTTTCTATTCCCCAAACGCTGAATTTATAATACGGATTCTGAAAATAGCGGTGCTCAAAGTACCATTCGTCCTTGTACATCGGATCATCTGAGAAAGCGTCAAAATCGAAAAAGCGGCGAACCATATCCATCGTGGGCATCGGTATAAGCTTTGTGCCCAGGTCCGTTACGGCAATGCGTTTTTTCTGAGTTACAGACGCTATCCTATAATCGTCACGTTCGGAGAGCCGGTAGTAATGAGCCATCCTGCACACATCCAGGCCGTAAAATCTTTTTGCTATATTGACAGACGCGTCGCGCATGCTGACAGAGGGCACATGGCGCACGGGCCGCAGCTTTTTCCAGTTTTCACCCAGTAGCAGCCCCAGAAACTTTGTATCGCTGTGCGGGTTCGCGGCCCATATCGCGGGAAAACCGTCAGGCCGTTCCCGCAGCGAGCACGGGATAAATCCCATGGCCGCATCAATTTTGCCCGTCACGTTATGTACCGCGATGAAATAATTCACCTCGCCGCCTATGACGAACTCCCACTCAAAGTACGCCCTGTCACGGGAAAGCAGACAGCCTTTCTCCCAGTGCTCGTCAAAAAAGTCCATGAGAAAAGGAATGTCCTCCATCACGGCGCGGCGCAGCGTATGATTACCTGCTGCTATATTTTTCATCATTCCTCCATCACATCCAGCATATCCCGCACGGTTTCCATTTCGCGCACCTGCGCCCCGGTCACCGATTTTCCGAATTCCTCTTCGACTACAATGATAAACGTCAGCGCCGCCAAAGAGTCCCAATTTCTTATGTCCGCCAATTCGGTGTCCGCGTCAAACCCGTCGGTATGGAACACCTCCTCAAGCAACTTCATTTTTTCAGCCATATCCAATTTGACCCTCTCCTTACAGATAATCTTTAAGCTTAACCCGGTCTATTTTTCCGTTTACGTTATACGGGAACTCCTCCAGCTCTATAAACCGTTCCGGGATCATATATTCGGGCAGTTTTTTTGAAAGGGAGGAAAAAATTTCTTCTCTGCCCGCTTTGCCCCTGTGAAAAAGCACGATCCGGGAGCGTTTTGTGTCATAAAGGCACGCAACGGTCTCCATGCCCGGAATCGCTCCGGCGGCAGTCTCTATCTCCCCCAGCTCGATCCTGTGCCCGCGATGCTTTATCTGGAAATCCTTGCGGGACAGATACATGATCTCGCCGCATTCATTATATTTCACCAAGTCGCCCGTGCGGTAGATTTTCTCAGGGTAGCACAGGTTCAGCGGGTTTTGGACAAACGCCTCAGCCGTCTTTTCGGGATTGCCGTAATACCCCATGGCCAGCGATGATCCCCGCACGCAAAGCTCCCCGATCTCGTCAGGCCCCGCAAGCCGGTTATCCTCCGTAAGAACAAGGATATCCGTATTGCGGCAGGGCTTTCCTATGGGCAAGGGCTCATCGTCAGTAAATTCTCTGTCCACCATATAGCAGGTACAGACATCCGTGATTTCTGTCGGGCCGTACAGATTCGCGAACAGAGCGTCCTTAAAA
This sequence comes from Oscillospiraceae bacterium, assembly GCA_009779495.1. GTDB lineage: Bacteria > Bacillota > Clostridia > Oscillospirales > Acutalibacteraceae > UBA1425. The sequence continues at coordinate 31,735 of WRED01000018.1, forward strand.
TGCCGCCGCCAGACATTTAACTGTTTATTTGGCATCACTTCTCCGCAAAACAGAATCCTTTTAAGCGGCGGCAATTCCTCCGCCGCTTGGAGCGCTTTTAAATTGGCGACGACGCAAAGGGCTGACGGCACCCAGAAGATCGTATTTATTTTATACTCAACCATGTACTTCAAAAGCTCTATCGGAAATGTAAACTTCTTTTCGGGAATTACATTCACTGTGGCTCCTGTTTTCATCGCTGAATATATGTCAAGCACAGAATTGTCGAAGTAAAACGGGGCTTGATTGCCGAAAACGTCAGCTTGATCTATCTTAAATGTATCGACGACCCACTCCGTATAATCTATCACTGAACGGTGGCAGATCGCGACGCCTTTTGGCGTTCCCGTTGAGCCGGAGGTGAACAGCACGTACAAAAGATCCGTATCGATCAGGCGTGACAACGCGTTTTCGATGAGAGCCTCGCCGCCGTTTTCAGCGGCCAGCTCCTCAAAGGTAAACACCCGCGCGTCATGCTTCAGCTCGCCTACATTTTCCAGCAGCGCTTCTTCCGAGATGATCGCCTTCGGCCTGAGCACCTCCACGATTTTATTGATACGTTCCGCCGGCGTACTGACGTCCACGGGCGTGTAGAAGTTCCCGCTGTAGGCGGCCCCCATAAAGGCGGACAGGCAGTCAACGCCCTTGCGCATATACACAAGCACAGGGCTTTTGAACATCCCCGCTTTCGCGAGGCCCGTTCCTATGGCGATGGATTTTTCGCGGAAGCTCTTAAAGGTTTCGCGCTTGCCCGGCTCCTCAAATGCGATGTGATCCGGGTAAGTTATCGCCGACGCGTCCAGATATTGCGTTACGAAGTTAATCATGTGTTCAGCTCCTTTAGTTCTGGATAGTCAATTTTGCCGCTTTGGTTACGCGGTATCTCGTCGAGTGCGCTGACGCTAAAAACGGAGCGCGGAAGTCCGGTTTTTTCGCTCAGGAACGCCCGGACCTGCTCCGCTATGGACTGATCAGTTAAAAATATTTTCATGCGTTCGCCGCTTCCCGCGCACGGATCGCTGCCAATGCACGCGCAGTCCGACGCGAATTCAGCCCCAATCAGCATCTCGCACTGCTCAAGGCTTACTCTGTGCCCGAAAAGCTTAAGGAACCTCTGCCTGCGCCCTATGATATAATAACACCCGTCACGGTCACGCCGCGCGATATCGCCTGTATGATAGACGCCGTTTAACTCATCGCCGCGCGAAAGATCACCTCTGCTGTTTGCGTATCCCATCGTGACATTCGGGCCGCTGCAGCAAAGCTCGCCCTCGGCCTCCGTATTCCCGATGACTGAGCCTGAATCGTCCAAAAGCCAAAGCTCACCGCCCGGTATGGCGCGCCCGATACTGCCAACCTTTAACATGGCCATTTCAGGCGGCAGAAAGGCCATGCGGGCTGAAGTCTCGGTCGTGCCGAAAGTCGAGAAAAACCGCCTGCCCGTGCCGGCGGCATATTCCGCCAAAGCGGCGAAACGGTCCTCGGGCAGCTTTCCCCCTCCCGAGGCAAGGGTGCGAAGATACGGCAGCTCCCTTTTCATGAAGCGCAGCTTGAACAGTATCTCGTAGCTGTAGGGCACACCCGTAAAGTTCGTGCCCTTTTGCTCAGAAATAAAATCCCAAAAGGCCGACGACGTGAGGCTGCTTTTCGTGAGCAGCACAGCCGCGCCCGCGTACAGGTGGCTGTTTATCACATTCAGGCCCATTGTGTACTGTATGGGCAGATGGCAGATTCCGCGTTCACGCGCGTCCCAGCCGAAAATCCCGGCAACCGCGCGGGCGTTAGCCTCCAGATTTCCGTAACGGTGGCGGACAAGCTTCGGCGTCCCCGTAGAGCCGGACGTAGAGAGCAAAAACGAGAGGCCGTCATGCATCTTCGGCGCGTTATAAGGCGTTTTCGCCAAAACGAAGCCCTTGTATGATCCGACTGCCTCTACAGGAAACTCCCCGGCCATCCTTTCAGGCAGCCACAAATAAGACGGCCCGTAAAGCTCCATAAGCAGCCGGAGCAGTTCCTTGTCCGCGGCGGCGTCGAGCAACAGCGGCACATCCTTATTCTGATACAGCGCAATATATCCCGCCAGCGCACCCGCGCGGTTTTCGCAAAGGCAGAATACAAGCTCACGAGGGGGCAGAAGCCCCGATACATAACACGCCGCACCGGCCAGCTCGCCGTAAGTGACCCGCTCCCCGCTGTCGTCTATGGCGGCAATCGCCGCCGCCGGTTTTTTGTCTATGTCCAAGAACATTGATGTATCTCCTACACCTCAATGCCGTATTTTTTCAGTATCTCAATTCCATTTTCCCAGGAATTCAGCGCAACGATGTCCTCCGGCTCGATCTCAATCTCAAAGGTCTCCTCCAGCGCCGCGATGAGGGACATCTGGGTTATGGAGTCCCAAGCCGCAACTGTGCCGACGGACGCGCCCTCTGCTTGCGCCCCGTCGATCTCCAAGCCCTCCGCGAACGCCGCGCGGTATTTTTTAAGGTTGGTCATACACTGATACCTTCCATTTTTATTTGTATTTTCGGTTGTTTTTCAAAAGAATCCGCCGTCTACCCTTATTACCTGTCCATTCACATACGAGGATATGTCCGACGCAAGATACAGTATCGCCCAAGCAATTTCTTCAGGTTCACCCAACCTTGCAAGAAAACTTTTTGATCGTATCTTCTCCAGAATTTCAGAGGTTTCTTTTTCATCGTGCATATCCGTACTTATTGATCCGGGAGCAACTGCGTTAACGCGTACCCCAAACGAACTTAACTCCTCAGCCAACACCCTTGTTGCCATGATCAAGGCCGCCTTACTTGTAGCATAGGTCATACAACCTGCTTTAGCGTCCAAGCCTTTGACGGACGCGATGTTGATAATCGCCCCGGACTTTTGCCGTATCATCCGCTTCATCAGCTTTTGCGTCAGCAGCAGCTGTGAGAAAAAATTTATACTGAAAACGCGCTCTATTTCCTCTATCGAAGTCTGCATCAAAAGCGCGGTGGCCGTGACGCCCGCGTTGTTCACAAGGACGTCCACAGGCAGCTTTTCGCGCAGGATATCATCCGCGCCTTTTGTAACGGCTTCCCTGTCGGCCATATCAAAATAGACGGGGCGGACCCACACCCCGCAGCGCTCCGCCAGCTCCTTCATATCCGACTCAAACACCGGATTTTTTTCACGCGCGCAAGCCCAGATATTCGCCCCGTTTTCGGCGAATAACTCAACTGTTGCCCGTCCTATGCCCCGGTTAGAGCCGGTTATTACGGCATTTTTCCCTTTAAGCATATAACGTATCCCTATACTTTCTCGCTGTTTTTCACAAGCTCGCACATGGCGTCCACGGACATAAAGTTTTCGGGGATGATATCAGCCGCCGATATGATGACGGAAAATTCGGCCTCAAGCTCGCTTATGAGCGAAACGATATCGAAGCTGTCCAGATATCCGTCCGCGATAAAATCCGAGCTTTCGGTAAACTGCCGTCCCGGCTGAAGATCGCTCAATATCTCCAGAATTATTTTTTCCACAACAACCAGCCTCCAGTTTATAATATCGCGACGACCTCATCGGCCATATTGTCCGCTATGATGTCATTGCCCAGGTCTGTAAAGTGCCGCCACTCCAAATAATAATCGTGGACATTCGAAGCGCCGTTGAAGATCCCGCTGTGATCTTTCACTATCTCCCTGTTACACAGGTCAAGCGCAGCGTTTTTCAGGCGCCTCATGCGGGCCGTGTGGCGGCTTGTTATCCCGGGAATCTGCGAAGCTATTTCATCCGGCATAAGCTCGGGCGACGGCGAGATTATAAACAGCCCCTTGAATCCGAAAAATTCGCATAGCGATCTGAACACTTTTTGCTGTGCGACAAACACATCGGCATTCTCAACCTTATGATTGATCCCTTTATTTTTGACGCCGCTGTACTTTTTCTCAAGTGTTCTGATCTGAGCTTTCGTAAATATCCCTTCGGCAACAACTGATAAAACATTTTGTTCACCAAGACGCGCTATATCAAAAATGCTTGACGGAATACAACAAATCACCACATCCGGCTTCATGACGTATCCGTTGCGTAAAATCTGTATCAGGTAATCGCCTACATTGTGATTTGACTGCGACCAGTTATATACGACCGACGGCACGCCTTTTTCCATCAACTTTTCCTGTAAAATGTCAGGAAAACAACGCTCGGTGTATCTAAAGTTTCCCGTAGCCGTAGACGCGCCGTATACGTGGATTTTACATGCTCCGTCTACAGAATCGTCCCCGTATTGCACGTACGGCTTGCCGTCATACCAGTTGAGGAACATCCTGTGCATATACAGGTCGTAGCAAGACTCTCCCGCCAGATTGTTTAAGGTTTTATAGAAGTTGCCTTTTATGAGCTTCGGTTTTATCTGCTTTTCCCCAAAGGCCTTGTTCAGCGCTATGACTATGGGCTGGTACAGGCGGTGAATATCATCATAATCAAAGCAAAAAACAAAGCTGTAATTTTCGATGTTATCTATACCGCTTATGCAGCTGTAATGACGCACGTTTGCCTCTTCATCATCGAAATCCGAAAGGAAAAAGGCCGTGTCAATATTCAGCATGCCAAGCTTTTTTTGAAAGTCTCCGGCAAGCGCCGACGCTCCGCATATGACGATACGGTGCGTTTTCGCGTCTCTCATGATTTGTTCAACCAGTGTCCGGTTGAGCAAAAGGTTTCTTTTCATACGCTTCCCTCCGTCATGGGCAAAAGAGGGAGTAGGCCGTTAAACACAGCGGCCGCCAGCTTTATCGTTCCGGGATCATTCAGGCGGCACGGGTCGTCATAGGCGCACTCGTTCCCGTCGAACAGCCCCGACAAATCAATGATATGCTTGCGCTCACGGACAAGCTCCGCCGCCTGCGCGTAATAGCCCCGAAGCTTCTCCCGCTTTTCCGCGTGATTGCCTTCAAGGCCGTATGTAAACAGCTCAAAGGCCTCGCGCTCAAGTCCGTCCAGCTCATGACGCCCCGAAAACATACACGGCTGCAGAAAAGCGCGGAACGCTATCCCTGCGTCTTCGCATATCTTGTTCATCATATCCATGTGCATGACCCAGTATTCCGCAGGCGGAGCACCCCCCCCCCCCTTTCCCAATAAAAGGGTTTTTTTCCATGGGCGAAAGCCACCGAAAGCCCCGCCACGACCAACGCGAACTTCCCCCGGCCCCCGAA
>WRED01000019.1 GCA_009779495.1 Oscillospiraceae bacterium
GGCACGCAAAACGCCCAGTTTAACGGCTACTTTTTCATCGTCGGCGTCCACAGCGCGTCGGGCGGCAACTTTTATTCCGCTTTCGTTGAGCCGAACGGCAACAACTATTTCCCGTCGCAGCCGAAAGGCAACTGGGGCAACGGAAGCTACGGCACGAGAAAGTCGCCCCTTGTTCCCGGCTGGGCGGGCAGAAGGCATAACGGCGCGGATCAAGGCGCAAACAACGAGTGGCAGGGTGATGTTCCCGGCTGGTACGACGCGGGCGCCAAGTATCTCGACGATCATTTCCCGCCTAACGCGGCCGGACAGGGCGGCGTATCTGAGAATCGTCTTCAAACAGGCAACAGCGGCACCTATACGTTCGGAAGTTACGATACGACCGGATATATTAACGTTGACTCAAGCCGGTATATACCGGGCTCGACGGATCTGAACAAGGTTCCGAACCTTTCGGGGGGCTGGATGGTCAGCCATGTCTACAGGGCAGGCCTTCAAAACTGGGTCAACTGGTTCGGCTCCGCCGGCGGCAACAATGAGCCTGACAACATTCTTAACTTCGTTGAGACGGGCGGCGACATCAGGTACTCAAACGGCTATTACCGCGGCCAGTCGTTCGGACTTCGCACGACACAAAACGGACAAAAGGTGCCGCTGTATTCAACAAAGTACAATATCATCACCCGCGTGCATCACAGAGACGCAAACATTAACAACGTGGTAGATATGAGGACTCGTTTCGGCCTGCGGATTGATTTGGTCGACAAGGGCAACCTGCGCACGAACCTGAACAACAGGATCACGCAGAACTATCAGCAGGCGGATTACACGTCCGGAACATGGGCGGCCTACATCTCGGCATTGGCCGCCGCCGGATCGGCGCTGGGTAACCCGACAAGCACACAGGCCACTGTCGATACCGCCAACACGAACCTGACGAACGCGGTGAACGGCCTTGTCAGGGTGACATACACCGCTGCCGTGACCCACAAGCTCCCGGCGGTGGACGGCTTTGTTTACAACTACAAGGGCACGAATTACACGGCCGCGGGCGGGTTTATCACCTGGACCGAAAGCCAGACTTTCAACTCAAGCTATAACGTGTCGCTTTCCGCGAACAGCGATTTCGCGGGCTACACCTACACCGCGGGCGGCTCACCGGCTAATTTCAATTACCGGCGCTCGGATGTTTCGGCGGAATTTGTCTACGAGGCCATTAAGGGTACCCTGACTTTCGTCTACGGCACGGAGCACGAGGACTTTATTTACGACTTCGCGACGATCGACAAGACGAAGCAGGTGACGTACGCGCAATATTACGGCACGCTTCCCGAGCCGGAAATGGACGGCTGGCGGTTTGACGGCTGGTACAACACGGCCGGTGTCCGCGTGAGAGAGGACACGACGATTTATGACCTTACAAACGGCGGAAACGTCGTGCTTGAGGCGAGATGGACGTGTTACTTCGACGGCGGCCACGGCTCAGAGGCGGATCCGTTCCTGATTGCCACGCCCGCGCAGCTTGACGCGATCGACTCGGCGGGCGTCATGAGGACGACGGCCGGAAAATACTTCAAGCAGACCGCCGACATCGCGTGGATAAGCAACTATACGCCCGTCGCGACTTTCAGCGGAAACTATAACGGCCAGAACTACACGATCTCCAATCCCTCCGGCAGCCCCCGCCTCGTCGATTCGACTGCCGCGGGTATCTTCGGCGTCGTGAGCGGCGGGTCGATCAGCAACCTGAAATTCGATCAGACAGCCAATATCCGCGCGACCGGCACGTCGGGCGACAGGGCCGCCGGTATCATCGCGGTGCTGGATAATTCGACGCTTGACAATGTTCACGTCATCAACTTCACGTCAACAATCGAGACGCAGGGAACCGCTCCCGGCGGCAACACGGGCGTTCTTGTGGGACTTGCGACCGGTGATTCGAGCATCACGAATTCCTCCGTCGTGCTGAACAGCGGGGTGATCTCCAATCCCAGCGGCGGCGGACAGAACGCGCTTGTCGGCACGCTGGGCCAGAACGTCACGCTGGCGAACACGTGGGTGCTTGTCAGGACGGCTCCGGCGGGCTTCCAGAACGCTAACGCCAACAACATCATGAGAGTGCGGGCGAACGGAACCGCGGCCATGACGTTTAACGGAACGAACTTCGTGTTCACGGCCACGCCGGCCAGCGGCTTCGCGGCGCAGTTCAGGGATGGCAGCGAAGCGGTTATCGAGGACGGCGCGACGTATGTCGCTCCCGCCAACCTTGACGGCGCGGAGTACTACGCCGTGTTTGTGAAAGATTTGATCATAGAGGTGCCCAGCGCGCAGTCCGCTTTCGGTACGGTAACAGGCGCGGGCGTGTATCAGGTGAGGCAGGGCGAGGTCATGACCGGCATCGTCGCGGTACCAGCAACGGGCTACCGTTTCACCAGCTGGACGCAGGACGGCGGCGCGAACGGCACGATATCCCCCAATGCCTCAAGCGCGGAGATATCCTACACCGCGGGCGCTTCGGGCGGTTACCTCAGGGCGAACTTCGCGATCGTCAACTACACGGTGACGTTTGACGCGAACGCCGGCGGCGATTCGGTGACCGGGCTTCCCGGTGACATAAACCGCAACTACAACCAGTCGCTGACAATGCCGGCAGGGCCGTCAAGAACCGGCTTTACGTTCCAAAAGTGGAACACCGAGACAGACGGCTCAGGAACCGACTATTTCGCGGGGACCGGTTATACAAACCTGTCTGTTGAGCACGGCGCGGTTGTAACGCTGTACGCCCAGTGGCAGGCAACCGTCTACACGCTTTCGTTTGTGACCAACGGCGCGGCGACGCTTGAGGACGAGTTTGTCAATCACGGAGACCCGTTCATATTCCCGATCATCACGCAGGACGGCTTTGTTTTCGAAGGCTGGTATACGAACATCGCGCTTACGACCGGTAAGCTCACGGAGGGCGCGACCATTACCGTCACGCAAAGCAGGACCTATTATGCCAAGTGGGATCAGATGGAGTACGATATCGTTTATGTGGCTCCCGGCGCGACGAATGTTCCGGGCACGCAGAACGTAAAATACGTGCTCCCGGCGCCGAGCTTCAATCTGTCGAGCACGGAGCCTGAGCTTGATGGCTTCGTATTCCTGGGATGGAGCACGGATCCGCAGGCGGAAGAGCCTGATTTCCTGGCCGGAGAACTGATCACAGTAAACCTGACAGACACCCACAAGGGCGTAGTTGAGCTTTATGCTGTTTGGGAAGTCGGAATCTCTACCTATACGGTCACCTGGAACCTGAACGGCGGACGCTTCGGCGGTTCGGCGACGAACCCGACCTCGGTCGTAGAGAACGGCGACGAGTATGAGCTTCCCGCGGAATCGTCGCTTAGCCACCCGAATGGCCTGATCTTCCTGGGATGGTTTACGGCTTCATCGGGCGGAGTAGAGATTAAAGACGGCGACGAGGTTACCCTTGATGACGACGTGATCTACTACGCGCAGTGGAGACAGCCTAAGTATACCATCATCTTCGATAAGAACGCAAGCGACGCCACGGGCACAATGGAAAATATCGTGTCTAATCGCGACGAGGTTGTCTACCTGCCTGAGCACGATTTTGTCAGAAGCGGCTACACCTTTGAAGGCTGGTCAACGGATTCCGGCGCGGAGTTCCCGGATTTCTATGACGAGGATCCGGTATATCAGCTTTCAATGACGGACGGCGGTGAAATTACGCTGTTCGCGGTGTGGAGCGGAAGACAGGTCCGTATTGTCTATAACGGCAACGGCGCGACGTCAGGAAGCATGGGGAACGTTACCACGTTCATGGGACAGACGTCTACTTTGAGCGTTAACACGTACCAAAAGGATGGACACAGCTTCGAGGGATGGGCGCTGACCAGTGACGGAGAGGTCGCCTATGCGGACGGAGATACCACATTTACCCCGCCGTACTATGCGGGTTCTCCCGCCACTGTGACTCTATACGCGGTGTGGGAGGAAGTGGTGTCACAGACACCGCCTAAGCTGATCCCAATGGCAAACTCGACGACAGTCATTGATTATGATAAGAAGTTTATATACGGGCTTAAGCTTGTGGTGACGGAGTCCGATCTTCGGAACACTTTCCTCGACGTTGACGGCGACGGATATTTTGTCGTACAGCCGGGTACGCTGGGAACAGGCGCGAAAGTCACGCTTTACAGTAATTATGATCCGAATTTCTCCGAGGAATACTGGCTTGTCATCTTCGGTGACGTGACTGGTGACGGCTTGGTCACCGCCAGCGACGTTTCGGAGATAAAGAGGTTCATAGCAGACAACGAGAGCGTGCCTAATCTTGACAATCGCAGCTCCCCGTTCTTCTTCGCAGCCGATTTGTATCAGAATGGGGTAGTCAATCAAAGCGTGGCCAGTATCGTCAATCAGATCGCATTAGGGGCGAGAGGGATAGACCAGCAGACCGGCCTATTGATATAACCGAGCATAAAGTGCGCGGCGGCGCAGGCAAACCACGGTAAATAAAAAATAAAAAAATCCGCAAAGCTTAACTTTGAGCTTTGCGGATTTTTTTGCGTAATGACTACATATTGTGCTATATACAGGGCTTTCATCAATTTTTCAAAAATAATTTTTAATAATTTTAAACAAAGGCTTGATTTATTTTTTATACTTGTGCTATAATAAAGGGGCAAAAAGGTGAACGGAGGCATAAAAAGGGGGAGAAAAAGCGTGGCCTGGCTGTTTGGCGAATATAAGCATAACCTTGACCAAAAGAACAGGCTGGCAATTCCCGCTAAACTCCGTGAAGAGCTTGGCGAATCTTTCGTGATCACCCTGCCCAACAACGAGGATGGCGACCGATGCATCTATGCGTATTCGGTTGAGGATTGGATCGAGCGTGAGAAAATCCTGAACAGCGGACAGCAGCCAAGCCCCGAGCTTACGCGCAGACAGCGTTTCATGTATGACAATACGGATCGGGTAGACGTAGACAAGCAGGGCAGGATCACGATCCCCGCTAAGTTTATCGGCCACGCGAATTTGGAAGATGAGGTGCTCCTCAAGGGAGTCGGACGCCGTATGGAAATGTGGAATCCGAACGAACGGGAAGAGATGGTCAAGACGGCTGAAGAAAAGAATGCCATCCCGACGTTTGAGGCGCCTTTCTAGAGAAGAAATATAAACATGAGTATGGAATTTTCACACAAGCCCGTACTGCTCCGTGAAGCAATAGAGGCCTTGAACATAAAGCCCGACGGCGTGTTCATTGATTCTACCGCCGGCGGCGGAGGCCATTCGTCGGAGATACTCAGGCGCTTGACGAGCGGGCGGCTGATCATGGTTGACCGTGACCCGCAGGCGATAGAAGCCTTAAGGCAGCGCTTCGGCGGTGTCCCGAACGCGGACATTGTTCATGACAACTACCATCATATAGAACATTTCCTTTCATCCCTCCATATTGGCGGGGCGGACGGCATCCTGGTTGACTGCGGTGTCAGTTCGCATCAGCTTGCGGTGCCGGAACGTGGTTTTTCGTATCAGGATCACCACGACGCCCCCGCCCCGCTCGATATGAGGATGAGCATGGCTGGAATGAGCGCGGCGGAGCTTGTAAACACCTGGACGTTTCAGGAGCTGCGCAGGATTCTTTTCGAGTATGGAGAGGAAAAGTTTGCGCCCTCGATTGCCCGTAACATCGTTAAGGCGCGCGAGGAAAAGCCCATTGAAACGACGCTGGAGCTTGTAGAAATTGTAAAATCGTCCATGCCGGCGTCGGCTAAAAGGGACGGGCATCCCGCGAGGCGGACGTTTCAGGCGATACGCATCGCGGTCAACGGTGAGCTTGACGGGCTGGACAAAGCCGTTTGTGATATGTTCGGCGCACTGAATCCGGGCGGACGGCTTGTCATGATAACATTTCATTCGCTTGAAGACAGAATCGTTAAAAAGCGGTTCGCGGCGTTTTGCTCCGCTTGCGTGTGTCCAAAGTCATTTCCGATATGTGTATGCGGGAAAACGGCCGAGGGTAGGCAGCCGATGAAAGCGATTGTGCCGGGAGAGGAAGAGTTAAAAGAAAACCCGCGCAGCAGAAGCGCGAGGTTAAGGGTGATAGAGAAGCTGTAACGCCCGTTGGATGCGGCGTTCGGCGTTTCGTGAAGGGGATATCAACATGGCAAGAACCGTCAATAGCAGCGCGGCGTATAACCTGCCCGCGCCGGCGCCTCTGCGGAAACCGCAAGCTCCGCCGAAAAAGCCTGAGCTTGTACCAAAGAAGCCTAAAACGAGAGAACAGGCTCTGCGTGAGTTTGTGGTCACCGCGAAGCGCGTCGTCAAGATATTCTTGGCGTCGGCGATCGTGCTTGCGATGTTCGGCGTTTTGTTGCAGCAAAGGGCGGAGCTTGTCATACTGAGCACACAGATTTCACAGCTCCAGAGCGATATCAAAAAAGCTGAAAACAAAAAGGTCAGCCTGGAGGTGTCGTTCAACTCACTGATCTCTATTGAAAAGGTGGAGGAGTACGCGCAGAACGAATTGGGCATGGTCAAACAGCAGCGTTATCAGACGAAATGGCTCAAGTCCAACAATGGCGACAGGATCCTGCGAGCCAACGGAGAAGCAAACTAGCGCCCTGTAACACCCAAAACCTTACAATCCTTGCGCAAACTTTCAGGCATTACACGGGACTGGCATAACAGAGATTGTCCGCGGCATATATTTTTTTATGGTACTTTTTTTCCTCCATAATATGCGATGTATACTAATCCCGATTATAAAACCTTCAAAAAATCAAGCAAAAAGCTTTGATATGTGGGTTTTTGCACAGATTTTTTGCAAAGGTTTTAATGAGGGATTAGTATTATATCGCGTCGGCACGCTCTAAGGGATTGTAATACTCATCTTCGTTAAAAAGGAAGATCAGTATAGAAACGATATTGCCCTTAGGGCGTGTTGACTCTAGCTCTTATAAAGAGGTGTTATCCATATGGCCGTAAGAACCTCCAGACAAAGGTTTATGAGCCGCTCGACGCTCGTTATGGTGTTGATGTGCGTGCTTGGCTTCGGGCTGGTATGCATAGGTTCTCTCGTGCGGGTACAGCTTGTCAAAGGTGCGGAATACCGGGATAAAGCCGCGCAAAACCAGCTCCACGATACAGTCGTCGCCGCCGAGCGCGGCGTGATCTACGACGCGAACATGACGCCCCTCGCGGCGAGCACCAGCGCGGGCAAGGTCTACGTCAACCCGTCGCTGATAGGCGATAACGAGTTCGCGCGCGAAATGATCGTGAAAAACCTGGCGGAGCTTTTAGGCGTATCGGAGAGCAGCGTGCGCGAGAAATGTTCCAGGACGGGTTACAAATATATGGTCATCAAGGATAAAGTCGAGGATGAGGACGAGGAAAAGGTTCGAAATCTGATGAAAACCTACTTTATAATAAAGAATAAAGACGGCGAGGAGCGGAAAATTTACTACAACTACTACATCGGCATTGATCCCGACGTCAAGCGCTATTACTCCAATCCATTTCTGGCGTCGACCGTTTTAGGCTTTATCAACCAGGATTATGAAGGAGCTTACGGGATCGAACAGAAATACAACGCGGTCCTGACGGGCCTTCCCGGGCGGATCATCTCCGCCAAAACCGCCGGAGGCCGCAATATGCCTGTTAAGTACGAAAACAAGCACGACGCGCAGCCCGGAACGGGCCTTGTACTGACGATAGACGAGTATATACAGAGCTATCTGGAAAAATCTCTGGAGCAGGCGTATCTCAACACGAAATGTGACTCGATTCTGGGTATAATAATGGACACGAAAACCGGCGCTATTTTAGGTATGGGCAGCCGCGGCATAGGATACTTTGACCTGTCGGACCCGTGGGGGATCGTGAGGGAACAGGAGCGCCTTGAGATTGAGGCCATCGAGGACGAAGCGAAGCGCAGGGAGGCGCGGGAAAAAGTACAGTACGCGCAGTGGCGCAACCCGGCCATAAACGACACATACGAGCCGGGATCCGTTTTCAAGGTCATCACGGCGGCGGCGCTGCTCGAGGAGGGCTTGGTGCCGCTGGAGGAGAGGTTCACCTGCACGGGAAACGTCACGGCGGCGGGCTCGCGCTATAACTGCCACAAGCACGGCGGGCACGGCTCGCAGAATCTCAGCGACGCCATCATGAACTCCTGTAATCCGTTTTTTATCACTAGGGGAATCCGCCTGGGAATCGACGGCTTCAATAAATATTTTCAGGCTTTCGGTTTTTTGGAAAAGACGAATATAGACCTTCCGGCCGAGGCAAGCTCCATATACTACAATATCAGCAAAATGATCCTGGCTAACGTTGCCAGCGCGTCTTTCGGCCAGACTTTTCAGGTGACGCCGATTCAGATGCTCACGGCCGTCAATGCCATTGCCAACGGCGGTTATCTGATGCAGCCCTACCTCGTGAAAAAGCAGCTTGACGCGCAGGGCGCCATCATCACGGAGACGAAACCGACCGTGCGCAGACAGGTTATTTCCAAGGAGACATCGGAGATTATGTGCGGTTTCATGGAACGTGTCGTGAACGAGGGCACGGGCAAAAACGCCTACATCGCCGGATACCGCGTGGCCGGAAAAACAGGAACCTCCGAAAAGGTGCCGCAGGCCACTGCGTCGGGCATATCCAAGACGTTTTGGGCGTCTTTCGCCTGCTTCGCGCCCGCCAATGATGCGAAAGTATCCATGATCGTGATCTTAGACAATCCCAAGGGCGCCCACGGCGGCGGAGCGGTTGCGGCCCCCGTCGCGGCGGAGGTGCTGTCAAGCGTGCTTGAGTACCTGAACGTCGAGCCGCAGTACACGGAAAAAGAGCTTGAGGAGCTTAAAATAGAGGTCGCCGAGGTCGTCGGCAAATCCCTGAGCGATGCTCAAAAGGAGCTTGACGGGAAAAGATTTACCGTCAAGGTCAAGGGCGGCGGCGACAAAGTCGTCTCGCAGATACCGGCTGGGGGGCAGAGCGTGCCGAAAAACGGCGTCGTGATCCTGTACACGTCGGAGGAGTCGAAGAGCGATAAGGTGATCATGCCGGATCTTTCAGGCCTTTCCATACGCGACGCGACGCAGAAGGCCGCGGCGGCCGGGATCAACGTCAATATAACATGCAATTCTGAGTTAAGCGGGGAACTGCTTTCATACAAGCAGAGCGTCGCCCAAGGCAAGGAGATCGCCCCGGGCACGGTCGTAACGGTTTACTTCAAATCCAATATGGGCATAACAGACTATGATGAGTAAAGAGCACAGAAAGGGATGAGCAAGGGAATGAGACTGTCCGCTCTTTTGAAAAAGGCAGCGGTGACATCGGCTAATGTACCGCTGGATACAGAGGTCACGGCGCTGACTGACGATTCCAGAAAGGTGTCGCCGGGGTGCGTGTTCGTGTGCGTGAAAGGCAGGAGCTTTGACGGGCACGGCGCGGTTCCTGACGCCCTGAAAGCCGGAGCCGCCGCCATCGTCACGGAAAGGGACTTGGGACTCCCCCAGCAGGTAATCGTTGACGACACAAGGACGGCTTACGCGCTGATGTGCTCCGCCTTTTTCGGCGATCCCTGCGAATCCCTGAAAATTATCGGAGTAACCGGTACCAACGGCAAGACAACAACCTGCTTCCTCATGCGCGACATGCTCGCGGCCTACGGTAAAAAGACCGGCCTTATAGGATCGGTCTATAACATGATAGGGAACGAGGAACTGTCCGCCGAGTTTACGACGCCCGGCCCGTATGAGCTGCACAGCCTGTTCCGGCAAATGGCTGATGCGGGCTGCGAATATTGCGTGATGGAGGCGTCGTCACAGGCGCTTGAGCAGCGCAGGGTCCACGGCGTGCGCTTTGAGGCGGCGATTTTCACGAACCTGACGCGCGATCACCTTGACTATCACGGGACGTTTGAGAACTATCTCGCGGCCAAGCGCATCCTTTTTGAAAATACGGATCTGGCTGTGATAAACCTTGACGACGGCCACGCAGCCGAAATCATCGGCGGCTTATCGTGCCCCGCCGTGACCTTTTCCATGAATCGCGACGAAGCCGACTACACCGCCAAAAACATACAGATCAAAAGCACGGGGACGGAGTATGAGCTTGTGGGCGAGGGCGTCATAGCCCGTGTAAAATGCAGGACTCCGGGGCGGTTCACGGTATACAACTCCATGGGCGCCATCGTGTGCCTGACAAGGCTGGGTATCCCGTTCGCGGAAGCCGTCGCGCTTGTGTCCGAGTCGGGCGGCTGCGTTCCGGGGCGCGCGGAAATCGTGCCCGCTTCCGCGGACTACACCGTCATCATAGACCACGCCCACACGCCTGACGGACTCAAAAACATCCTGGAAGCCTTGCGGGAGATCACCGCCGGCAGGGTTATCACGGTTTTCGGCTGCGGGGGCGACAGGGATAAGACAAAGCGTCCCCTGATGGGCGGGATGGCCGTGCAGCTTTCCGACGCCGTGATCGTCACGTCGGACAATCCGCGGACGGAGGACCCGGAGCGTATCATAGACGAGATCATGGCGGGCATAGATAAGCCGAGGATCCCGGTATGCCGGGTAACCGACCGCAGGGAAGCGATAAAAAAAGCGCTCAAAAAGGCCAAGGCCGGGGACATTGTCCTTTTGGCGGGCAAGGGGCAGGAGACGTATCAGATCATCGGGACGGAAAAGCTGGAGATGGATGAACGCAAAATCGTTTCGGAAATTTTGAACGGCTAACCGGGAGTGATTTAGTTGAAGAGTCTTGCCATCAGTGAGATCGCGGCGGCCGTGTCCGGGAAAGCGGGTTTCGGCGGCCAGGTCACGGATATCTGTACGGACACGCGGACGCTTACGAAAGACTGTCTGTTCGTGTGCGTCGAGGGTGAAAATTTTGACGGGCACAGCTTCGCGGAAACGGCGCTGGAAAAGGGCGCTCGCGCTGTGCTGTGCCACAAGGATACGGGCTGTGAAAATCAAATACTCGTGGAGGATACCAGAACGGCGCTGCTCACGCTTGCGGGCTACTACCGGCGGCTGTTCCCGATTCCCGTGGCGGGCGTGACGGGAAGCGTCGGAAAAACCACCATCAAGGAGATGACCCACGCCGTCTTTTCCGCCAAGTTCAAAACCTTAAAGACGCGGGGCAACCTGAACAACGAGATCGGACTGCCTCTCACGCTTTTTCAGATGGATACGGACACGGAGGCCGCCGTCATAGAGATGGGGATGAGCGCCCTGGGCGAGATATCGCGGCTGTCAAAGGCCGCCGCGCCCACGATGGGCATTATCAGCAATATCGGCGTTTCGCATCTCGAAAAGCTCGGCTCGCGCGAGAACATCCTGAAAGCGAAGCTGGAGCTGACCGACGGCATGGGCGACGAGGCGCCGCTCATCCTCAACGGCGACGACAAACGTCTGTACAACGCGAAAATACAGCGGCCCATATACTACTACGGCATCAACAATAAGTTCTGCCGCTTCAAGGCGTATGACATCGAGTCTGACGAAACGGGGAGCCGCTTTACCCTCGATTTCGGCTGCGGCGAACAGCGAATCAGCCTGCCAGTCATTGGTAAGCACAATATATATAACGCGCTGGCGGCGTTTTCAGCCGGATTCCTTATCTCGGTCGAGCCAGAAGCGGCGGCCGCCGCGCTCCGCGCATATGAGCCTGAGGGAATGCGCCAGCGGATCAGGACGATGGCAGAGATCACTTTCGTCGAGGACTGCTATAACGCCAGCCCCGATTCCATGAAAGCCGCGCTGTCAGCGCTTAAGGAGCTTCGGGCGAAAAGACGCATCGCCGTTTTGGGCGACATGCTGGAGCTTGGGGAAACGTCCCTGGAAGGTCACAGGCAGACAGGGATCTGGGCGGCGCGTTTCGGTGTGGACGCTGTGCTGACCATCGGGGAACAGTCGCTGAAAACGGCCGAAGCCGCGCGCGGAAGCGGCGTAAAGACCGTGGAAAGCTTTGACGGCAAGGACGCGCTGGCGAAACGTCTATTGGAGTTGATGGAGCCGGGCGACGCGGTCCTGTTCAAGGCGAGCAGGGGCATTAAGCTTGAAGAAATTCTGACTGTCATATACAAGGAGCTAAAAGTTTGAAAAATAAGATTTTTCAAACTTGGGTTTTGTGCTTTTCGGCCATAAGGCGGGCCGAAATTCTGCTGAACAAACTTTGTTTGTTTGCGGAACCCGCACAATTCCCCAGAAAGGAATGATTATAAAAATGAACTCGTACATCGCGCTTTTAATGGCGGCTGTAGCAGCGTTTTTTGTTACATGGATATTGGGCTATCCGCTGATTCCGTGGCTGAAAAAGCTGAAGTTCGGGCAGACCATACTCGACATCGGCCCGAAGTGGCATAAGCACAAGCAGGGCATACCGACCATGGGCGGCATGATGTTCGCGGCGGGGATCTTGGCGGCAATAGCCGTGACGTTGGCGACGGATAAAGCAATGGGCGGTGAGATCGCCGTCAGCGGCAGCGGGCCGACCGTGCCGACGGAGCTGAGTTCTAAGCTGTACAGCGGACTGCTGATGGCGGCGGCTTTCGGCATTTTAGGCTTCGCGGACGACTATGTAAAGGTCGTCAAAAAGCGCAACAAGGGCCTGTCGATCACGCAGAAAAGCATCGGGCAGATTCTGATCATGGGCGCGTATCTTACAAGCCTGTACATGAGCATGGGCCGGAATCCGTACACGTACATCCCTTTCGCCGGCAACGTGGAGCTTGGCTGGTTTTTCTGGATATTCGGAGCTGTGGTCATTTACGGCACCGTGAACGCCGTGAACTTTACCGACGGCATCGACGGGCTTTGCTCAAGCGTCACTGTGACGGCCGCGTTGGCTTTGGTGGTTATCGCCGTCATGCGCGGGATGTTCGGCGTGGGCGTTTTGGCCTCTGCGGTCGCGGGGGGCTGCGCGGGCTTTCTGATGTGGAACCGCAATCCCGCCAAGGTGTTCATGGGCGACGTGGGCGCGCTGTTTTTGGGCGGTATGGTCGTAGCCGTAGCGTTCGCGCTCAACTGCCCGATAATCATCCTTTTTGTGGGTATCGTATATGTGATAGAGTTTATGTCCGACATCATTCAGATAGGATATTTTAAGCTCACCCACGGTAAAAGGGTGTTCAGGATGGCGCCGATACACCACCATTTTGAGATGGGCGGCTGGAAAGAAAAGAAGATCGTCCGAGTGTTTACGTTCGTTAATTTGATCGGCTGCGCGGCGGGAATCATGGCCGTTTATTTGAGCAAATGATCAGCATAGAATATAAAAGCGTACGTAAAAGCGTACGCTTTGGGGGGTTCTTATGGAATCAAAGGTGATCTCAACCAAAAGCGGTCTGTTCAAAAACCATGTGGCCCGGGGCGGACTGGACACCGTCTTTTTGGGGCTTGTCGTCGTACTGGTCACCATAGGCATCATCATGATGTTTTCAGCCAGCTACGTCAACGCGAGCTTTAATGTAGTCGTAAAAGACAGAAACGGAGAAGCCGTCATTGAAAACGGGCGGGTAAAAACAAATCCGTATTTTTATTTTGAAAAGCAGGCGGGCTTTGCCGTGCTTGGCTTCGTCGCGCTGTACCTAATCTCCCGCGTCAAATATACGTTTTTGAAAAAGAAGTGGGTCGCTTATTTTGTGTTGGGCGTGTCGTTTTTGCTGCTTATCCTGGTTCTTGTAAATCCGGCCAAAATAGCGGGCAAGGAGGAATTCAAGCGGTGGCTGACGCTTCCCGTCATCGGGCAGTTCCAGCCATCGGAGGTGGCAAAGCTGGGGCTGATCATGTTTTGCGCCTATCATATGGAAAAAAATCAAAAAAAGATTGACACGGACTGGCGAATGATGTTACCATACTTGGGTATCATCGGTGCGATGTGCGTTTTAGTATACAAGGAAAACCATCTGTCCGGCACGATTTTGATGTTCGCCATCGGCATCGTCATGATGTTTTTGGGCGGCGTCAAATCCTGGCTGTTTATCGGGGGAGCCGCGCTCGTGGCCGTTTTTGTCGTGATTACGATAATCGCGCCTGACAGGGTCATCAAGCTGCTGGAGAGCTACGCGGGGGACAGAATCACCGCGTGGATCAACAAGGAGGACTTCGCGACGACCTTGCGATGGCAGACGAACCAGTCGCTGTACGCCATCGGGTCAGGCGGGCTGTTCGGGCTGGGCATAGGCAACTCAAAGCAAAAGCATCTTTATATGCCTGAGCCGCACAATGATTTTGTTTTCGCCATCGTGTGCGAGGAGATCGGCTTCATCGGCGCGACGGTCATCCTGATTCTGTTCGCGCTGCTCATCTGGCGCGGCTTTGTCATCGCGATGCGGGCGAGCGACAGATTCAGCGCACTGCTTGTCATGGGCATCATCATTCAGGTGGGACTCCAGGTCATACTCAACATCGCCGTCGTGACGGACACCATACCCAACACGGGAATCAGCCTGCCGTTTTTCAGCTACGGCGGCACGTCTCTCGTCATGCTGCTGGCGGAGATGGGGATTGTGCTGTCCGTTTCGCGTTACTCGAAGATCACAAAAAAATAGAAATACGGGTGATAATATTTGCTGAGCGATAAAAAAATCCTGTTCGCGGCCGGGGGAACCGGCGGGCACATCAACCCGGCGCTGGCCGTCGCGGGACTGATCAGGGAAAAATACCCCGGCGCGAAGATTCTGTTCGTCGGGACAAAAGAGAAAATTGAATCACGCTTAGTGCCAGCCGCCGGATTCGATTTCAAAACGATCGACATCAGCGGCTTTCAGCGTTCTTTCACCCCGGAAAACATAAAGCGCAACCTGCTAACCGTGAGCCGTTTGCTCAGGTCGTCCGCGCAGGCAAAGGAGCTTCTTTTGGAATTCCGGCCCGATGTCGTCGTTGGCTTCGGCGGCTATGTCAGCGGGCCTGTGCTGCGCATGGCGGCAAAAATGTCGATCCTCACCGCTATCCATGAGCAAAACGCCTATCCCGGCGTGACGAACAAGGCTTTGGCTAACAGGGTTGACCGCGTCATGCTCACCGCGGTGGAGGCGGAGAAATACCTGAAACCCAAGAATCCCTGCGTGTACACCGGCTTGCCGGTGCGCGGCGAGATCGTGTCGGCTGACCGTACGTTATCGCGCTTTGAGCTGGGGCTTGACGACCGCCCGCTGATCCTTTCCATGGGCGGCAGCTTGGGCGCGCAGGCCATAAATGAGAACATTGTCGAGCTTATCGCCCGAAAGCACAGGGATAGCGACTGCTATTTTCACCACGCCACGGGACAGTACGGCAAGTGGGTGCCGGACAGTCTCCAGAAAAAGGGGGTTGACCTGGCGCGTGAAAAGCATATAATAATAAGAGAGTACATAGACGATATGTACCGTCTCCTGTCCGCCGCCGATCTGGTGATCTGCCGCAGCGGCGCGTCTACGTTGAGCGAGCTTCAGGCCGCCGGAAAAGCGTCCATTTTGATTCCGTCGCCCAACGTGGCGGAAAACCACCAGTACCACAACGCCATGGCGATGGCGGAACAGGGCGCGGCCATCCTGATCGAGGAAAAGGATCTGACGCCTGAAAAGCTGATCGCCGAGGTGAACGCGCTGATCAGTGACCCGGGGCGCAGACAACGGATGGAAGAAAACGCGAAAAAGATGGCGGCGCCTGACTCCGCCGAACGTATCTGTAAAGTTATTGAAGATCTTTGCCTTACCGCTCCCTAACGCCTCATTCCTAATTCCTGACAACTTTTAATAACACAAACCCGCCCATCGACATAGTATAGACCGTGAAGCTATTTCTGTTTGTGCGATGAAAGGTTGTGCGGGGATGGATAAGTTCGTGATCGAGGGCTTGAGGCGCCTTGAGGGAGAAGTGAAAATCCAGGGCGCGAAGAACAGCGCTCTGCCTATTTTAGCGGCGGCGGCCGCCACGGGCAAGACCTGCATCATCCACAATTGCCCGCGCCTGAGCGACATTGAGGCGGCTATGGAAATCCTGCGCTATATCGGCTGCTCCGTGGACCGGGCGGGCGAAACCGTCATCGTAAGCTCCGCCGATATCAGCAGGTTCGATATCCCGGAGGGGCTGATGCGGGAGATGCGGTCGTCCATCGCGTTTTTGGGGCCGCTCATAGCACGGTTCGGCAAAGCGGTTTTGTCATCCCCGGGCGGCTGCGAGATCGGCATGCGTCCCATAGACCTGCATATATCGTCCTTTGAGACGCTCGGCGCGGAGATAGAAAACGTCAGCGGCCGTCTCTCCTGCTCCTGCCAAAACGGACTGCACGGCGCGAAAATCATGCTGTCTTTCCCGTCCGTCGGCGCGACGGAGAACATCATGGTCGCGGCGGCTTCGGCAAAAGGGACGACGACCATCATCAACGCGGCGCGCGAGCCTGAAATCGTCGATCTGGCTGACTTCTTAATCGGATGCGGCGCGAAGATACACGGTGCGGGCGAGGGCACTGTCGTCATCGAGGGAGAAACAGCCTACCATTCCTATGAGCATACCGTCATTCCCGACAGGATCGTGGCGTCAACATACATGGCGGCGGCAGCCGTTACAAGGGGCCATGTGCTGCTCAAAAACGTGAACGCGGATCACATAAGTCCCGTCATGTCCGCATTCAAAGACGCGGGCTGCTGTGTCCGCGCGGGCAGGGACACGTTGGAAGTCACCGCGCCGGACCGTCTGCAAAGAATCGGGACGGTGCGCACCATGCCGTATCCCGGATTCCCCACAGACTCACAGGCGATCGTTATGGTCATGGCGGCGCTGGCGCGGGGGACGAGCGTTATCGTGGAAAACATCTTTGAAAACAGGTACAAGTACGCGGGCGAGCTTATCCGCATGGGCGCGCGTATAAAGGTTGAGAACCGCGTGGCCATCGTGGAGGGCGTTCCGAAGCTCATCGGTGCGCAGACGACCGCAGCGGACTTGCGGGGAGGAACCGCGCTTGTGCTTGCGGGACTCGCCGCCGAGGGCAGGACGACGGTGCGCGGCATACAGCACATAGACCGGGGATGCCAGCGGCTGGAGGACTGTTTGACGTCGATGGGCGCTTATATAAAAAGAGAAAAAGACTTGTAGGGGACACACATCCGGATATCCCCTGCCATGAGATGAGGATTGCAGAAAGGAGGAGCCGGACATGCCCGTTCAAAACGGACGCGGACAAGCATACAAAAAGAAGATGCCGCTGAAGCAGAAAGCGGCGCGGGTGTTGCTGAAACTGCTTGGCCAGACGCCTCCGCAACCGCAGAGGAAACCCGTGAACCGCCATGCGGCTCCACCTGAAACGCGACCGGGAGATTCTCGCCGCGAAGCGCAAAGAGAGGCTCCGAAGCGGCAGGATTCCCTGCCGCGGCAGAATGCTCCACGGCAGCAGAATGTTCCGCAGCGGCAAAACGCCTCGCCCCATTCCCGCCATGAGCAGCCCGCACACGGCGGTCCTCCCTCACAGAGAAGCAGCGCCTCGTCAGCTTTGCCTCCAAGAAAGCAATCACAGCCGCCCCGGGGAACGCGCGCTGCTCCTCCCGGAAGAAATCCTCACGCCCCGGCGGTTTTGCGGCAAAAACGCGGAAACGCTACCATGGCCGCACGGGCGAAAAAGCGGCGCAAGCGGCGTATGGCCATTCAGGTCACGCTGGCGGCGGTTTTGTTCTGCGGGCTGATGACCGTGCTGTCACTGACGGTTATGTTCAGGATAAGCAACATCGTCGTGACGCAGTCTGACAGCGTCAGTTACACAAAAGATCAGATCGCCAACGCCAGCGGTATAGAGATGGGCGAGGTGAATCTGTTCAGGTGTAATCCCGAGGCCGTCGCGAGACGTCTTGAGGAGAACCTGCCGTATATCGGGGAGGCCGCCGTCAAGCGCAAATTCCCCTCGACGCTTGAGATCATCGTTTCGCCGACGGCCGCCGCCGCCGCGCTGGACTATTCCACAGGCTATCTGCTCATCGACCGCGACGGGAAGATGCTTGAGCTGATTGAGCGGATGCCCGTATCGGTCATGGTGCTGAAATGCCCGACCAACTTCGAGATGAAAACCGGCGGCTACATCGAATTTGACGACTCGCAGAACAAAGGCATCGATATGCTGGAGATATACAAGAAGATCGTGAACGCGGTGGAGAGCACGGGCCTTCAGGATATCACATTGGCCGATATCCGTGAGCCGCGCGGCATTAAGCTGATGTACCAGAACAGGCTGTCGCTGTATATCGGCTCCGACCTGCACATCGAGCAGAAGCTGCAAACGGCCGTCAAGACGCTTGAGGAAGAGGACGACGGCTCCCGATCAAAGACGGGCACGATAGATTTGTCCAAGCTCGGCGTGGCTTATGTCAGCGATGGCGTCCCGGAGACGACAGATGTTACATAGGTGACATCTTGTTACTTAACGGCCAAATAAGAACAATTTGTGAAAATTTAAAGTTTTTTCTTGTATTTTTCTTAAAAATATGTTATCCTGATTAACAATGTGTTATTGTAACCTGATCGTATACGCTTAGTAAAGGGTGGATTGCAATCATGGCATTTGAAATTGAAAATAATTTTGAGAGCACGGTGCAGATCAAGGTCATAGGTGTCGGCGGCGGGGGCGGAAACGCGGTCAACCGAATGATCGAGTCCGGCGTTTTGGGCGCGGAATTTATTGCCGTCAATACGGACAAGCAGATCCTGACGCATTCGAAAGCGACACATAAAATCCAGATCGGCGAAAAGGCTACCCGCGGACAGGGCGCCGGCGGAAAACCCGAGGTCGGCGCGAAAGCCGCCGAGGAGAGCAAGGAGCTTTTGGCCGACGTGCTCAAGGGTACTGACATGGTGTTTATCACTGCCGGCATGGGCGGCGGAACCGGGACGGGCGCCGCGCCGGTTATTGCGCAAATCGCCAAGGATATGGGCGTACTCACCATCGGGGTCGTGACAAAGCCCTTTAAGTTTGAGGGCAGGATACGCTTTGTTCAGGCTCAGTCCGGTATCGCGCGTCTGGCAGAGCATGTGGACAGCCTTATCGTGATACCCAACGACCGTCTGCGCCTGATCACCGAGCAGCGCATGAGCCTGGCTCAGGCTTTCGCGATGGCGGATGAGGTGTTGCTCCAGGGAGTCAAGAGCATATCGGAGCTGATCAAGGTGCCGGGCTTCATCAACCTGGATTTCGCCGACGTGACAAGTGTGATGAAGGATGCCGGCTACGCGCATATGGGCGTAGGGAAAGCGACGGGCAAGGAAAAATCAGCCCTGGCGGCCAACGCGGCCATATCAAGCCCGCTGCTTGAGACGTCGATCTCCGGCGCGAAAGGCGTCATCATCAGCATTACGTCCTCCGAGGATATTGACCTTGAGGATGTGGAAAGCGCCGCCGAGATTATCACGGGCCAGGCTCACCCCGACGCGAATATTACATGGGGAGTCGCGTTCGATCCGAACCTGAACGACGAAATGGTGATCACCGTCGTCGCGACCGGCTTTGCCACGGATAGAACGGGGAGCGACGCTATGCCGGTAATGCCGCAGGACGCGTCCAGCGCGGTCAGCAATTTCGTGACGCAGGTACAGCAGGCGACAATGGAGGATATAAGCAGCTCCAGCGCAACCGATCCCATACCCGTGCCGTCTGTCGGGCCTATGTCTCCGCCTCCGATCGAGCCTATGCCGCCGGTGAAGAAAAGCTCATCCTCCTCTGTCACGCCGAAAAAGAGCGGTTCGAATCAGAGCGGCGGCAGTGGCGGCAACAGCAGCGGCGATTCGCTTGACGACGATGACTTTTATGTTTTCCTCAACGATATTATAAAGGACAAGGGTAAGTAATTTCTCTATGAGAATAAATTAACCACTGATTAAATCGGTTAACGCCGTCTTAATCAGTGGTTTGACTATATTTCAAGCCTTTCGGCCGCTTCTCGCTGTGGCTTAACCATCAGCGTATTGTACACATGATAGATCACAAACCCTGGCTTCGCGCCGGGCGGTTTTTTCAGTTTTTTTGCCGCCGTGTAGTCCACCGCGACCTGTCACTAATCCCTGGTTCCTAACACCTGATTCCTGCGTGCAGCGCATCTCTGTCATATGCTCCCAATATCGCTTCTGCATATGCGACATGCGGCACCTCGGATTTTCCCGTTCCTCGATAGCCACGGTGTTGTAAAACAGCCGCCAAAGCTCGCGGAAGCGCTCCTCGTCGTCCTCTGTTTCCGGCTCCTCAAAATCCTCCACGGGAATAATGTCCGACTCGCCCGAGCTGTAGATCAGCGCCGCTTTGTGCGCCTTGTCGTAGATCAGGAACGCTTCGTTTCGGTAGCGGTTGCAGAAATACTCGCGCAGAAGCGGCAGGACGAAATTCTTCGGCTCGATGATGGATGTCATGGCGCTCCCGTTCACGGAAAACCGCACGAAGCCCTTGAGCTGATGCGCTTCCCGCGTTAGATGCGACACCGCTTCACGCACTTTTTTGATCGTGTCGTCCGTGATCATGAGGTGCGTTTTCGCGCCGTATGTCAGGCATATTTGCGCATACAGAAGAAAAGTGATGCCTTTTTCCTGACAGCAGGTCAGATAAAACAGCCTGCCCGTTTCGGCCGCCTCCGTCCGGGCGGCTTTTATGATGCCGCGCTCGACGCGTCCGGCTTTTGTTTCATCCGTGGAGACATAGCGGCGCTCATAAAAAGTCAGCTGCTCGTCAAGCTCGGGTACGACGTCCCGGGGCGTTTCTTTTCGCGCGTAGCTTTCAAATACGCAGCACAAAAGTCCCTCATAGGAGCCGTCGAACACATATACTACATCTGCCCGCTCAAACATTTCACCACGTCCCCCCTCGTAATCGTATTGTCGAACAGGCTCATCTGTACGTTTTGCTCCCTCATGAGCTGCTCCTGCCGGTTCTCCGAAATCAGCGAACGCATGACGCTGTCCGGCGTGATCTTCAGCCCCTCGGCCATTCTGCCGTCACAGGTGATGAAGTATTGCGCCCGCTTTAATACGACGCCGATCTTTTTAAGCGCCGTAAAGTCCAGCTTCGACACCCGCCGCGCCGTCAATATGCGCTCCGTGTTTTTCAGCCCGATGCCCGGCACGCGCAGCAGCAGCTCCTTCGGCGCGCGGTTGACCTCAAGGGGAAAAATGTCCATGTGATTCACGGCCCAGTTGCACTTAGGGTCGATGTACGGATTGAAATTTTGATGCTCCTGATCAAGCAGCTCAGACGCGTCAAAGCCATAAAAGCGCAGGAGCCAGTCGGCCTGGTAGAGCCTGTGCTCGCGCAGCAGCGGCGGCTTGGTGTCGACGGACGGCAGCGCGGGATTGTCGGACACGGGGATGTACGCCGAGTAGAACACACGCTTCAGCCCGTATTTTTTGTAAAGAGCCGCCGACAGATTGATGATGGTATAGTCGGTTTCCGGCGTCGCGCCGACGATCATCTGCGTGCTCTGGCCGGCGGGCGCGAACTTTTGCGCGTGGTTGTAAACGACCATGTCCTGCCGGTTTTCCGCGATGCGCTCGGTCAACAGCCCCATCGGACGCAAAATGGATGCCTTGGACTTGTCCGGCGCGAGCCGCTCAAGGCTCTGCCGGGACGGCAGCTCGATGTTGACGCTCATGCGGTCGGCCAGATAGCCGAGGCGCGTCAGCAGCGCGCTGTCCGCGCCGGGGATCGCTTTTGCGTGGATGTAGCCCTGAAAGCGGTACTCCGTGCGCAATATACGCAGAACCTCAATCATCCTTTCGCAGGTGTAATCGGGGTTTTTTACCACGGCGGAGCTTAGGAACAGCCCCTCAATGTAGTTGCGCCTGTAGAAATTCACAGTGAGGTCGGCCAGCTCGCGCGGCGTGAAAGACGTCCGCTTGATGTCGTTGGACGAACGGTTCACGCAATATTTGCAGTCGTAGACGCAGGCGTTTGACATCAGCACCTTGAGCAGGGAGATGCAGCGCCCGTCGGCGGAAAAGCTGTGGCAGATGCCGCAGCCCTCCGCGTTGCCGATGCCCGCGCCCGTGCCCTTGCGGTCTACGCCGCTGCTGGTGCAGGCGACGTCGTATTTGGCCGAATTGGTCAGCAGCTGAAGCTTATCAAAAACATCCATGATTTAATCCACCCTTAAAACAAATGTTCAAAACTACTATAGCACAAAACGTTTGTTTTAGTCAAGTGTTTTTTGAAAAAATTTTTATGGGATGTTTTGGGCATTCCTTGTCATCACAAAAGGTACACGCTTTCCGATCGTTTTCCTCCATACAACACAAATAATAATTACATCATCGCAGCAACATTCAATATTTTTCTGTTCGCCATTGCCAAGACAGTCTTTACCCAAATTTCCGGGGGTTAATTGAATCCCCGTAATATCAATAATCATTTATACACCTGAAATCCTCAAAAAATACTGCGAATATCGTAGTATTTTTTTGTTATACCCCGATGTTCGCAGTAAATTAAATCCTTCTTTTGTTTAAATTTTATGGGCTTTTTGGGAAACGGCAACTAACACTATAGGAACTACTAAGGCCACACCATCGTTATTCCTCCCCTCTTTTTTATTTACTTTAACATTGACATATCGAACCATTCGATATGTCAATGTTGATTTGTGCGATAATTTCCCCGATAGGGGGGTTTTTTATGCTTGGAAAACGGATTAAGCAAATGCGTGTTGGTGCCGGATTCAATCAAATAACACTTGCGAAGAAGTTAGGTATAGCCCAAAACACTCTAAGCGGTTATGAAACTGACTCAAGTATGCCTAATTTTGATATGGTGGAAAGAATTGCAACGTTGTGTGAATTTGATATTGTTTTCATAGATAAAAACAGCATGGAAACAATTTGATTTTAAGGAGTCAGGGATATGAAGCCGCGCGGCAGAAAACCAGGCGACAAAAATATAATCGGGGCAAAAGTATTGGCATACCGAATAGCAAACGATGTGAAGCAAAAGGATTTTTTAGCGCGGCTTCAAGTTTTAGGACTGGATGTGAGCGCTACGAGCTTGTCAAGACTGGAATGGCAGGAACGGCTCGTACAAGACCGCGAAATTGTGATCATTGCAAAAGCGATGAAAACCAATCCGAATGAATTGTTGGATTGGAAAGATCTTTCATTATAAAATAAAAAAGGGCGGGGATGAATCCCGCCCCGGCTTGTCAAAGAAACGGTTCTTTTGCTTTGGTGCGTGGAGCAAGGCGGAAAGAAATTCTTTTATGAAACACATTTGAAAACGCGGAACGATATGTTGTCGTTCCGCGTCTGCTGTTTTTTGCAAGATTTAGAATACGATTTCCGTAAACGTATATATCTCTTGCGCAGCTGTGCCGTTTGTGTCGATGTTGATAAGTGCCGCACCGGGTTTGTTCGTCGCCTGATAGCCCGACGCTCTTGTAAGATGATAATACGTACTTTCATAGAGACTGCACCAGTTGACGCTTGGGTGATAGTGCCCGACGGAAACAAGCGTCACAATGCCGGAGCCCCGCAGGGCCTCGTCGATGGGCGTATTTTCCGGGACGCCGTTATTGTCAAGATCGGCGGGGATTTTCCCGTAGCCTGCTTTGTACGCGGAGCCGCTTGCGCCTGCGTCGCAAAAAGCGGGTGTGTTCGCGTGGTAAAATACGCTGACCTTAGCGCCGGGAGCCACGGCCTTGATTTCGCTTAATGTCCGCGCGGCCCATTCAACCTGATCGGGCTGAAAAGCACGGTGCCTGCCGGTTTCGTCACGCATACCCGAGTCAGTCAGCAGGAGCGAATGCACGGTTTCTCCGCCGCTTTTTATACTCAGGGTATAATTTGCCGCGCCGCTCAAATCCGGGACATCGGACAGCAGGCAGTAGCCATATTCCGCAAGGCAAGCCGCGATATCGTCTGCCGAGCCTTTGAATTCGCCGTCGTTGTTGCCCGGAATGTATGCCCAATATTGCTCCAATTCCTCAAAAAGAAAGGCAAGCTTCGCAATGGCGCTGTACTTATTATAAAAAATGTTGTCGTTGTATCCGTCGAAGATATCGCCTGTCGCAATGACCAGATCGGGCTTAAGCGCGATAATTTGCTCTTTAATCGCGAACAGCGTTTTGGTATCCTTGTACCAAATGCCGTTGAAAAAATGTGTGTCGGTAATTTGCAGAACAGTGAATATCCCGTCAGCGCCGACCTCAAAATCGGGCAGATCTCTGTCATCAACGGAAATCAGATCCGACCGGCCAGTGATGTCACCTTTGTTCAAAATGTCGTTTAAGGAAGATGACGGAAAAAATCCGATCACGGATACAAACATTGCCAGTAACACCGAGAAAAATCTTTTTAACATTTTCAATGCCCCCTGTTTATTTTATTTCAAGCCTTTCGACTGCTTCCCTCTCCGGCTTAACCGTCAGCGTACGATACACATGATAGATCACAAACCCCGGCTTCGCGCCGGGCGGTTTTTTCAGGTTCTTCGCCGCCGTGTAGTCCACCGCGACCTGCCCCGAATCCCGCGCCTTGCTGTGATACGCCGCGACGACCGCCGCCTGCTCTATCGTCGAGTCCGGGATATCTCTGCCCTCCGCCGCTATGATGACGTGAGAGCCGGGTATCTTCTGCGTGTGGAGCCATATGTCGCGCCCGCCCGCCGTTTTCAGCGAAAGCTGGTCGTTCTGGACGTTGTTTCGCCCGACATAGATCGCGAAGCCGTCTGACGAACGGTACATCAGCGGCGGAAGCTTTTTGGGCTTTTTCTGCTCGCGTCTACGATGATGCTTGAGATATCCGGCGCTTTCAAGTTCATCCCGAAGCTCTGAAAGCTCGGCCTGTGACGACGCCCGGTGCAGCAGGTCGGACACCGTCTCGAGATACAGCAACTCCTGTTCGCCGCTTTTGATCAGTTCCGTGAGCATACCCTCAGCCGTCTTTGCCTTTCTGTACTCCTTGTAATATTTTTGCGCGTTGGCTGACGGCGAAAGCGACGGATCGGCGGCTACGCGCAAGGTCGTGCACTCGTTATAGTAATTTTCCAAATCGTAAAAAAACGTGCCTTTTCGCAGAACTCCCAGATTCGCGTTGATAAGCTCCGCCTTGATCCGCAGGTTCTCCCGGTCGGCGCAGGCGAGCAGCTCCTCGCGTTGGAGGGCGATTTTTTTGGTGACTCTCGCCACCGCGTTAGTCACCGCCCGGAGCATGTCGGAGCCGCGCTGCTTCGTGCGGTCGAGCCTGTCGCGCTCAAAATAGAAGTCGTCGAGCAGCCGTGAAAACGACTCGGATTCCCGCGGCGTCAGCGAAAAGCCGTACTGCGTAATGTCGGTAAAGGAGAAGTCGCGGGGCTTGCCGTCCGGGTCCCTGAGCATGAGAGGCGACCCGATCCCGGCCCCGATCATCGCGGACAGGCCGTCAAGCTCGGCGCGGAGGCGGCTTCGCCAGAAGTCCGACAGCTCACGGACAAGCATGTCGCCGCCGCATCTTGACGCGATTTCACGGCAGATAAGCGGCGACGCGCCTTCCAAAACGGAAAGCAGCGCGGCGGACAGCGCCTTGTCGGGACAGGCCGAGACAGCGTCCATCGCTTCATCGGCAGCGGACTCTGCGAGGCTTATTTTATCCTGCGCCGGCGGCATGACGTAGGGCAAGCCGGGTTCGACCTGCCTGTATGACGATTGTGTTACGCCCACGCGCTTGACCGCGTCCACGATCAGGCCGCCGCCGTCAATCAGGATAATGTTGCTGTGCTTGGACATGATTTCAACGCACAGCCGCAACTTGACCCGGTCGCCGATCTCGTTCGCGGCGTCAAAGTCGATGAAAACAGTGCGGTCAAGCCCGGCCTGAGTAAGCCCCGTGATGGTCGCGCCGCCCAGCCGCTTGCGCAGAAGCATGCAGAGCATGGGCGGGCTCGCGGGATTTTCCGGGGCGCGGCCGGTGAGGTGCAGGCGCGGGCTGTTCGCCGACGAGGACAGCAGGAGCTTATACCCGCCGCTTCGGGCGCGCAAAACCAGCACCAGCTCGTCTTTTGACGGCTGATGCACCTTTTCGACGCGGCTGCCGATGAGCGCGGGCGCCAGTTCATTTTTCAAAAAGTGAAGAAAAATTCCGTCTAATGGCATGTAAAACCTCTATTTCCGAGTAACAATTATGTCCGCGAAAGGCGCGTGCAGCATCTCCGCAAACTCAAGCCCCGACGCTTCCGCCAGTGCGCGTATATTTTCGGCATCGTCCGGGTACAGGCGGATCTTTCTTGTTCCAAAGTCAATTTCAGTCTCCTTTTCGCGCGGAACAGACAGCACAAAACGGCCGCCCTTGTTCAGCAGGGACGCGACCTTCTCAACGGCGGCTCTTTTATTTTCGATATGAAAAAACGTGAGCGAGGCATAGATAACGTCAAAACGTTCGTTGAATACGTGTTCAAGAAAGTCGCCGTTGATCAAAGTGACGTTTGCCCACGCGCTTAAATTTTCCTCCGCGCGTTCAATTGTCAGCGGCGACAGGTCAATGCCAGTGAAATGGGCGCAGCCTTTTTTCAGCACCTTTTCGGCGAGACGCCCCGTGCCAACCCCTATCTCCAGCACACGGCCGCGGGGCGTCAGCTCCATCGCGTCAATAAAAGCGGCGCCGTCCCAATTGTCCATGTATCGCCGCAGTACGCCCGTGTCACGAAAGGGATCGTTGTTCTCCCTGACAAGCAGGTCGTAATGTTCTGCTGTGTAAACATATTCCGCGCCGCCGCTGTGCTTGGCAACAAAGCAAAGCCAACCGTTCAGCTCACGCCGTTCAACGACCTCGAAGCCGTGACACTGAAACGCTCCCAGCACGTCGCCCTCCCGCGAATCAATGATCCCGGACGCGATAAACACGCCGCCCGGCTTCATAAATTCGGCCACGTCCCGTGACAGCGTAACAATAGCGTCGGCGACGATATTAGCCGCAACCACGTCGAAGAGTCCGCTGACCCTGTCGGTCAGATTGCCCTCAAGCACGGTGTACACGGGCGGTAAAAAGCCGTTGAGCCTGCCGTTTTCAGCGGCCATTTTAACGGCAAGGCTGTCAATGTCCACCGCGACGGCGCTCTTCGCTCCCAGCAGCAGAGCCGCCACCGAAAGTATGCCGCTGCCGCAGCCTATGTCCAGCAGATTGGCATCTGCGCCGACATAGCTTTCAAGCGTTTCCAGGCATAGCCGCGTGGTTTCGTGCGTACCCGTCCCGAAAGCGACGCCCGGTTCGAGATGCAGCACAGTCCTGCCCGCGGGCTCATATTCGTCCACCCACAGCGGGCGGATCAGCAGCTTTTTCCCCACGGGCAAGGGTTTAAAGTACCGCTTCCAGTTGTTCTCCCAGTCCTCGTCGCGGCAGCGCTTTTGGCTGATTTCGCACCGAATTCCGGCGGCGTTGTACCGCTCCGAAAGAAAAGCGATCGCTTCCGCCGGACTTTCGTCGGGCGAAATATAGACGTGTATCAGCGCCTTGTCCCTGCTCTTGTTCAGCAGTTCCTCGTCGATGAGGTTGATCCGCGCGATCTCGCGGGCTTCGCGCTCAAGGTTGCTATAGTCCTCGATGTAAATGCCGTAGGGCACGGTCATGTTGGCGATGTCCCCGGCCAGATCCACGTCTTTTACACCGATTTCAATGATGATTTCAGTCCAGTCCATACTTATCTGTTTGCCAATTCGCGAAGTGCTTCCGCTTTGTCCGTTCTTTCCCACGGCAGATCGGCGTCTGTCCGCCCGATATGCCCGTTGGCCGCCAAATCCCTGTAAATTGGCCTGCGCATGTCGAACGCGTCAATAATAGCGGCCGGGCGCAAGTCGAACAGACTGTTTACCGCGTCCAAAATAACGTCCTTCGGCACGGTCTCGGTGCCGAATGTCTCAATGCTGACGGATACGGGCTTGGCCACGCCGATCGCGTAGGAAAGCTCCAGCTCGCACTTTTTTGCCAGCCCCGCCGCGACGATATTTTTAGTCACGTAACGCGCCGCGTAGGCCGCCGAACGGTCAACCTTTGTCGGGTCCTTGCCCGAAAACGCGCCGCCGCCGTGCCTGGCATAGCCGCCGTAGGTGTCGGCGATGATTTTGCGCCCGGTCAGCCCGCTGTCGCCGTGAGGGCCGCCTACCACAAAGCGTCCCGTCGGGTTGACGTAGATCGTGGTGTTCACGTCCATCATGTCAGCCGGAATGACCGCCCTGATCACATGCTCGATGATCCCCGCGCGGACCGTTTCGATATCAACGTCGGCCCTGTGCTGGGACGACACGACAATGGTGTCCAGGCGGACGGGTCTGTTATTTTCGTCATACTCCACCGTGACCTGCGACTTGCCGTCCGGGCACAGAAACGGAAGTATATTCTGCTTGCGTACCTCGGTGAGGCGGTTTGTCAGCTTACGCGCCAGGGATATAGGCATAGGCATAAGCTCGGGCGTCTCGTCGCAGGCGAAGCCGAACATCATACCCTGATCGCCCGCGCCGTTTTGGTTGTAGCTGTCCTGGTCGCCGCCCTTGATCTCAAAGGACTTGCTCACGCCCATGTCAATGTCGGGCGACTGCTCGTCGATCGCCGTCAGCACAGCGCAGGTCTTGCCGTCGAAGCCGATGTCGGCATCGTCATAGCCGATATCGCAGACCACCTGGCGCACCAGCTTCGGTATGTCCACATAGCAGGAGGTCGTGATCTCGCCCATGACGAGCGTCATGCCCGTTGTGCAGCAACTCTCGCACGCGACGCGTCCATGCTTGTCCTGCGCTAGGATGGCGTCAAGCACGGCGTCGGATATCTGGTCGCAGATCTTATCGGGATGTCCCTGAGTTACAGATTCGGAGGTGAAAAAATATGCCATATTGATCCCTCTATTCATAATAATCTAGTGTCTATTGTATATCTAAGTTAAAAAAAAGTCAAGAGCTATGATAAATCGCGCCGAATCATTTATAATATTAACGGATTTAAGTAAGCAAAAAGGAGACACGTATCTGTGATCAAGATCATACTGTACGGCGATCCGGCGGACACGTCGCTGACGCTGCCTCTGTGCCGCGCACTGTCAAACCACGGAGGCGCGCTGTATGTCGGAGTGAACTGCGTCTCGGAGTACAGCGTAGTGTCGCCCGAGTTTTTTGTATTCGAGACGGACCGGCTTGACAGCTGCGGCGCCGACAAAGCGATCCTGTTGTTCAAGACAAAGTCGTCGCTTTACAGGCCGAAAATCACCCCGGCGGACAGCGTCGCCGCGGTGGCGGAATACGAGGACGCGGCGGCGGCGGAAGCGGCAAAAAAGCTTTCCGTTCCGCTTGTGACATGCGGCATGGGAAGTAAAAACTGCGTTTCCGTATCCAGCGTAGACGAAAAAAGCGCCGTGATCGCCGTGCACCGCCCCATTACGCTTTTGTCGGGCAAGGACCTTCTGCCCTGCGAATTCAACGTCGCCACACAGACAAAAATGTCGGGATATCCGCTCATGGCACTGTGCGCGACGCTTATTCTGAGCGAAAAATTTGATGGTACGGGCATCACCATGTAGCATAATTTTCGAGCGTCAAAGAAAAAGGCCACCCCAAGGGGCGGCCAAAGAGAGGGGATATTAGACTTGTTGTCTTACTTGATCTCGACTTTCGCGCCAACCTCTTCAAACTTCGCCTTGACAGCCTCGGCGTCGTCCTTGGAAACAGCTTCCTTGACGGGCTTGGGAGCGTTGTCAACGAGATCTTTAGCTTCTTTCAGGCCAAGACCCGTAAGCTCGCGGACGACCTTGATGACCTTGATCTTCTCGGTGCCGATCTCAGCGAGAATGACGTCGAACTCGGTTTGCTCTTCCTCGGCGGCGGCGGCTTCAACGGGACCGGCGGCAACGGCGACAGCGGCGGCCGCAGATACGCCGAATTCTTCCTCGACGGCGTGGACAAGCTCGGAAAGTTCCAATACGGTGAGAACCTTTATCTCTTCGATAAGCGCGTTGATTTTTTCAGATGCCATGATGTTTACCTCCAATTTTTACGTATATAGAATATGGATTGCGGTTAAGCTTCCTCTGCGGGAGCTTCTGTTGCGGGAGTCTCTGCGACGGGAGCTTCTACAGAAGTTGCTTCTGTTGGAACCGTCTCTGCGGCGGCAGCCTCGACTGGCGTCTCCTCAACAACTTCCGTCACTGCGGAAACAACGTCCTCGCCCTGCTTGTCAACAATGGCTTGGATCGCGCGCGCAAAGGACGCGATGGGCGCGTTGAACGCGTTGCAAACGGTCGCAAGCAGGATATCGCGCGACGGCAGCTTGGCAAGGCTTGTGATCTTCTCCAAACTGATGACGCTGCCGTCAAGGAAACCGCTCTTGATGCTGAAATTTTTGTGCGTGTCCGAGAACTTGCTGAGGATTCGCGCGGCGGCGACATGATCGTCTGTACTGGTGGCGATAGCAGTCGTGCCCGCTAAGACGTCACCAAGACCCTCAAGGTTCGCGTTCTTCGCGGCGAAGTTCAACAGAGTGTTCTTGACGACGGAATACGTGATGTTTGCCTCGCGCAGTTCCTTGCGCAGCTTGGTGTCGTCGGCCACGTTTGTGCCCTTATAGTCAACCAAAACGCCGGCGCACGCATTGTTCAGCGTGTCGGTAAGGTCGGCTACGACCTGCTTTTTTTGCTCGAGAATTTTCTCACTTGGCATGGATTCACCCCATTCTAGATGTTAGATTTTAGACTTTAGATGAGGCTTGGGTACGTCTCATCTAAATGAAAAAAGCCTTTTCCCTTTTTACCGGGAAAAGGCATGAACAAACATACTCGTTTACACGAATCATTTGCGTTCATCCTTGTCCTCGGCAGGCGGGCAACCCCATTATGTGCGCATTAACTTGCTAATGCTTCACACCTGCTGTCTTTGGTCGGGACAGCTTTTATAGTTTACCATAAGGATAAACACTTGTCAAGAAAAATTTTAATAATGAACAATAATTTTTAAGAACCGCGTTCCGAAAGCACGATTACAACGGGGGTGCGGGGTCTCCCCGCCAACAATTCTTCATTATTAATTGCGCGAAGCACCTACTGCGCCATTACTTTCGCCGGATTGATCCTCACGCCCGGACCCATCGTGGACGCGACAACGCACGAGCGCACATACTGTCCCTTGGCGGCGGCGGGCTTCGCCTTGATGATGGCGTCGAGCAGCGCATCGAAGTTCTCGTTCAGCTTTTCAACGCCGAAAGAGACCTTACCGATGGGGCAGTGGATGATGTTCGTCTTGTCAAGGCGGTATTCGATCTTACCGGCCTTGGCTTCCGTAACGGCTCTGCCTACGTCCGGTGTGACAGTTCCGGCCTTCGGGCTGGGCATGAGTCCGCGCGGGCCCAGGATTTTACCAAGACGTCCCACAAGTCCCATCATGTTGGGAGCGGCAATGACGACGTCAAATTCCATGAAGCCCTCGCCCTGGACTCTCGCGACCAGATCCTCCGCGCCGACGATCTCCGCGCCCGCTTCCTCTGCGGCTTTCGCCTCGTCGCCCTTGGCGAATACGGCTACGCGCACCTTGCGCCCTGTTCCGTTGGGCAGGATGACGGCGCCGCGCACCTGCTGGTCAGCGTGACGCGAGTCAACGCCCAGACGCACGTGCACCTCGACCGTTTCGTCGAACTTCGCGACGGCGGTCTTGATAGCCATGGCCAGCGCCTCGTCGGCGTCATAAAGCTTTGCTCTGTCAACGAGCTTCGCGCTCTCGTTATATTTTTTTCCGTGTTTCATGATAAATTCCTCCATTAGACCTCTCACAATTTCAAAAAGGCCTATATATTGTGGTTAATCGGATTTTTGGATTTTTCCTCCCACACACGGGAACGCCCGTTAAGGAGTGCGTCAATCAACAACCGTGACGCCCATGCTGCGAGCCGTGCCCGCAATCATGCTGACCGCCGTCTCGACGCTTGCCGCGTTGAGGTCGGGCATTTTCTGCTCCGCGATTTTCTGAACCTGCTCCTTGGTTATTGTGGCGACTTTCACCTTGTTCGGTACGCCGGAGCCGCTTTCGATGCCGCAGGCCTTTTTGATCAGCACGGCCGCCGGCGGCGTTTTGGTGATGAACGAAAACGAGCGGTCAGCGTACACCGTGATGACCACGGGGATAATAAGGCCGATGTCGTTTTTCGTTCTCTCGTTGAATTCCTTGGTGAAGCCCATAATATTCACGCCGTGCTGGCCCAGGGCCGGACCCACGGGGGGCGCCGGCGTGGCTTTACCGGCGGGGATTTGAAGCTTGATCAAGCCCACTACCTTTTGTGCCATGATTTAATCCATCCTTAATACAAAATTTCAAGAATCTGTATTCAATGCCTGCATCGTTTGATTTTTGAGCGATTTTTGTGTCAGGCAAGGCAAAAAGCGCAGAAATAATTTGTTTATTTCGAGCATTTTTAACGCAGCATGGCGCAAGAAGCGCCAAAAAGCAAACGGTGTCAGGTGTTGAATGCAGGTTCTAGGATATCGACTCGACCTGGTCAAGCTCAAGCTCAACCATCGTCTCTTTGCCGAACAGCGCGGAAACCGTCACGCGCACGAGGTTTTTCTCCAGGTCGATCTCCTCGACCCTGCCGGAGAATCCCTCAAATATCTGATCGATGATATTGACCGTATCGCCCACCTTGTAGTTGACCTCAATGCTGCGCTTTTCAACGCCCAGTTTAAGCACCTCGTCCTCAGAAAGGGGGATAGCCTTGCTGTCGGGGCCAACGAAGCCGGTTACGCCCCTTGTGTTGCGAATGACAAACCAAGCGTCGTCGCTCATGGAGGGGCGGTCGTCCTTGTCCAGCGTCACCGCCACCTTGACCAGGACGTAGCAGGGGAAGATTTTGCGCTCGACTTCTTTCTTCTTGTCGCCGACAATCTCAACCACGGTCTCGGTCGGAACGCGCACCTCAAGGATCTGATCCTGCATACGGCGGTTCTCAACGACCTTTTCGATATTGGTGGCCACTTTGTTTTCGTAGCCGGAATACGTGTGGATTACATACCACCTGGAGTCAACAGACATCGCTTTCCCTCCAAGTTCTCATTTATTGATCTTCTACTACTCTTCCGCTGAGGCCCCTGTCGGATCCTCATGCGCGTCGTCATCATGATCCGGGATTCCATCGCCGTCGTGGTCATGGGGTACGGCATCATGGCCGTCATCGTCATGATCCGGGATTCCATCGCCATCATGATCATGGGGTACGGCCTCGTGGTCGTGACCGTCATGATCGTGGTCGTCGGCCTCCTGAGTTACGGACGCACCGGCATTTCTCGCGAGATCGCCCAATTCTCCGATCGCGAGGGAAAGCCCCTGGTCCACCAAGAAGATAAACACCAGGAAAACCGCTACCACGGCCAAAACGACGCCCGTATTTTTCAGTACGGTCTTGGCATCCGGCCATACGATTTTTTTTGTCTCGCCCCTGAAATCCTTGACGAAACGGACAATGGCTTTTCCGGCGCGCACGAAAAAGTTCGGCTTATCAGACTTCGGCTTCTTCGCCTTTTCCTTTTCGGCCTTCACGATTTTTTCAGCGGCTTCGGATTTTTCTTTTTTTGACATGGTTGTTTCTCCTTTCCGCTTACTTCGTCTCACGGTGGAGAGTGTGCTTTTTGCAGAATCTGCAATACTTGTTTCTCTCCAGCCTGTCCGGTGTGTTTTTCTTTTCTTTCATCGTGTTGTAGTTGCGTTGCTTGCACTCTGTGCAGGAAAGAGTGATCTTTACTCTCACTAACGGCACCTCCATTTTGGATTGTTCAGGCTCTGTCTGAGAACCTATTACCTCCCTCTAAACGGGCACAAAAAAATAGCCCTCTTTCAGAGGTAAAAATAGTC
Organism: Oscillospiraceae bacterium; assembly: GCA_009779495.1. Taxonomy (GTDB): domain Bacteria; phylum Bacillota; class Clostridia; order Oscillospirales; family Acutalibacteraceae; genus UBA1425. The sequence continues at coordinate 33,779 of WRED01000019.1, forward strand.
TATCACACGGAACAAGTGTTGTCAAGCGTTTTTAGAAAGTTTCAAAAAAAAATTTTAAAGTTTTTATGATTTCGCCGGCACCCAAGCGGTAAAAATTGCCGCTTGGGTAAATTTTTTACGATATCGGGCGCTGAAAAATCCTTGCCAGCGATCACTTAGCCTCATCTACAGTCTAATCCTCCCAGCTCTCCCGCAGCTTAAACAGCGTACTCCGCACACCGTTTTTGTCGATCTCGCGGAAGCTCGCCCCGAAGTTCAGCCCCAGCCCTCTTCCCGACGGAAACAGGTCGTTCAGCGGGATCAGCACATACGCCCTCTCCAATATGCGCGGATGCGGCAGGGTCAGCTCAAAGCTCTCGCTTTTGACGTTTTCATAAAGGAGAAGGTCAACGTCCAGCGTGCGCGGCCCGTTCCTGACCGTGCGCAGCCTGCCCGCCGCCGCTTCAAGCCCCAGTCCCGCGCCGAGCACCGTGTACGGCGACAGCTGCGTCTCGATAAGCACCGCCGCGTTGTAGAAATTGGGCTGCTCCGGCCCGTCTACCGGCTCCGTCTCATACACTTTCGATAGCGCGACGACCTCCGTCTGAGGCAGCAGCGCCAGCGACACGACGGCTTTCCTCAGCGCCGCGAAACGATCCCCGAGATTGGAGCCAAGTCCGATAACCGCTTTACTCATACTGTATGTTCAGTCCTTTCTTTAGAAGAAGATTAGAGTCTGACTCTGTTGATTTCGATGCCTACTAAGCCGAAATCCGCCTTAATGGGCGCGTCCGGCTTTTTCAGCAGTATCCGAAGCTCACGGATGTCCGGGTATTTTTGGAACAGACCGTCCGCCACATGCTGCGCCGCCCGCTCTATGAGGTCAAAGGAACGCTCCGTCATGCCGGTGATGACGCTTTTTATGATGCTCGCGTAGCTCACCGTGTCGCCTATTTGATCCGAGATAAACGCACGGCTGTTTTTGGCGATGATATCAATGTCGAGGGAGAAGAACTGGCCGTTCTCCTTTTCCTCCGCGTTTACGCCGTGGTAAGCGAACACACGCAGATCGCGGATGATGATTTTATCGGGCGGCAGGGCTAACTGAACTGTGGGGACGGTGTCCGCCGCGCGGACGATCGCGTCAGCCGTTTTCGCGGCCGCTACCGCGCCGTATACGTCATGAACGCGTATCATATCCGCGCCGCCCGCAATCGCGATCGTGTGAGCCGCCGCAGTGCCGGAATCGCGCTTTTGCGGGGCAGCTTCGCCCGAAGCCTCGCCGACCACGCGCTTGCGCGACGCTCCCACGAGCAAGGCGCGGTTCCCGGCGCTGCGCTTACAGAAAGCCGTCCCGCGCAAAACGGTCAAATCCTCCGAACGGCTTTTGCCGAAACCGATGCCCGGGTCGAGACAAACGCTTTCGGGGGAGATTCCCTGCGAATCCGCGAAGTCAGCGGCTTCCTCAAAAAAACGCCTGATTCGCGTTAGCACGGGCACGGCGCCGTCTCTGTCCGCGTCCGCGCTCCCCCCGCATGTGATGATCCAGCCCGCGTTATATTTCCTGATGACCCCGGCCATCACGGGATTCAAAACGCCGCTGACGTCGTTGATGATCGCCGCGCCGTTTTGAATCCCCGCCTCCGCTGTTTCGGGATTTTGCGTATCGACGGAAACAGGTATCGCAAGCTTGCCCACCAGCGCGTTGAGCACGGGCATAAGGCGGCTCATTTCCTCCCGCGCGGAGACGGGCGGCCGCCCCGGCGCCGTCGAGCACGCGCCGATGTCGATGATATCCGCGCCGTCATTTTGCATCCTCAGCGCGTGAGCAACCGCACTTTCCAAAGACGCGTACAGGCCGCCGTCGGAAAACGAGTTATCGGTCACATTCAATATGCCCATCACATAAGTCTTTTCACCCAAAGGGAAACAGAAATCCTGCCCATAAAACTTACTCATAACCACTCCTAATTACCAACGCCTAACTCCTGACGCCTATAAGCGACATAGCCTCCGCCCGGGTCTTGGCGTCGCGCCGCATGGTGCCGCGCAGAGCGGAGGTCTGCGTCTCGCTCCCGGCGGCACGGGCCCCGCGCATGGTCATGCACAGGTGCTGCGCCTCAATGATGACGGCTACGCCCTGGGCGTCCAGCTCCGCGTAGAGAAAATCCGCGATCTGCGCCGTCAGCCGCTCCTGCAGCTGGGGACGCTTGGCAAAGCAGTCAACGATCCGCGCAAGCTTCGACAGTCCGATGACCCGTCCGTCCTTTGGGATGTAAGCGATGTGCGCGCGTCCCATGAAAGGGATAAGATGATGCTCGCACATGGAATACAGCGGGATGTCGCGCACGACGACCATCTCGTCGTTGTCCTTTTCGTGGAAGATTTTCAGGTGACGCCTCGGATCGTCCGCGAGCCCCGAAAAAATTTCCTCATACATTTTCGCGACTCTTTCAGGCGTTTCCGAAAGGCCCTCGCGGTCCGATATTTCGCCGATGGCCTCCAGGATGTCACGCACGGCGTTTTCGATTTTTTTCAGATCCATAAATATATTCTTCCTTTGTCTTGTTCTTAGAACCTCCATATGAATACAGGTTCTTAGGGCGTGTTTGAAAAATTCCACGCGCATGTCTTTTTAGTGCTTTTTCCGTCGCACTGCGTTAAAATTTTTCGAAATACGGGCGTATTCCTGCAAAATTTCGCCTTGTGCGGCGAAAAA
>WRED01000020.1 GCA_009779495.1 Oscillospiraceae bacterium
AGGATTCCAAAGGTTTCACCAATATATACGAGTTCGCCTTTGGATAAGTTTGGCTCCCCAAGTTGGACTCGAACCAACGACCCTGCGGTTAACAGCCGCATGCTCTACCAACTGAGCTATTGAGGAATAAATACTGATCCCCCGTCAACGGGACGAAAAACCAGTAAAAATGTCGGCGCCGACCTATCTTCCCGGGCAGTCTCCCGCCAAGTATTTTCGGCACGAATGAGCTTAACTTCCGTGTTCGGGATGGGAACGGGTGGACCCTCACCGTCATAGACACCGACTTGTTCAGATACCGAAAACCAGCTGATGACTGATTTCTGACACCTGATCGCTCGTAAGCTGGTGACCCGTACGAGATTCGAACTCGTGTTGCCGGCGTGAGAGGCCGGAGTCTTAGGCCACTTGACCAACGGGCCATTCTAGATGCTAGATTCTAGATATTAGATTGTAGATGTGGTTGATTCAGCGAAGCGGCTTTCTGTCACCACATCTAACATCTACAATCTAATGTCTAACATCTAACGTGGTACACCATCACGGGCTCGAACCGTGGACACCCTGATTAAGAGTCAGGTGCTCTACCAACTGAGCTAATGGTGCGAATTCAGTGTTAACGCTGTTATATTATACATACATCTTGCCCGATTGTCAAGAGAAATTTTAAGAATTATCACATTATTTTTTTTACACCTTTATTTGACAATGTGGCGACCACAGGAAATTATAGTCAAACTGCTTGAAAAGCCATGAGATCGTTGACATATAACGATCTCATGGCCTTTTGTTTGTCGGGCTGCGTTTACCTGCTCCCCGTCAGCAGCTTGCGGATAACGAAATAAATATCTCCGATCTGGCAGACATAGCCGCCCCAGCGCACGTTGACCCGAATCGTACGGTAGCGGTCTACCTTTTTGTCCAGCACTTTTTCCATCACAGACGGCGCGGCGCGGCGCTTTTCACTCTTTGTCAGCGTGTCCGTAAAGGGCTGCTTCTCGCGCCTGTCATAAAGCTCGGAGGCCGTCGTGAATGGAACGCTCATATCTTCGGCCGTAGCGGCAAAGACGAGGATATTCTTGTTGTTCGGCAGTTCTATTGCGGACGCGCCTGCGGGCACTTGGAAACTATATTTGAACATATACAGCTGCTTACCGATCTGGTCCGCGCCGTCTTGGTGGGCATGGGTTGCGGCATAGGCCAGCACGTCGCGCTTGATATAGCCGCTTTCACCGAGGCCTGGCAGATCCCACGCGCCTATCGCCTCCGTAAAGGACTCCGCCGTGAAAGGCACGCGTCCGCCCGTGTCAAAGGCGATCGACGCGGCGGCGGCATCGCTGCCCGCGGCACAGGCCAGCAGATGAAGCCGCTTTGTTCCTTTCGGCAGGCCGATTTTTTGTCCCGCGCAGGACACGGCGTCGCATGGAGCCTGAGCGACTGAGAAGCGGACGCCGCCGCAGAGAATCTCATCCGGGATCAGCTCACGCGGGTAAGAGTAACCGCCCGGAGCTGTCGCCAAGCCGCGTTCGCCGTTTGCCGTGATAGCGCGAGCGTCCAAGGGAAGCTTCAGCGCGGTTTGCCCGACGTCCTGACATGTATCTTTCGTCTCTGCCGGGAAAATCTCTATAGGAGCTTCCTCCGGCGCGGATTGCTCCGGCGGCATAACAAGGGCAAATGTCTTGGGGGCGAATGCCCCGATATCAAACACAAGCTCGCCGTTTTCTACCTTTGCGGGGCTCGTATCAGCCTTGCCGACAGGCTCCTCGTCCGCGTACAGTTCCCTGGCCGACACGATCCCGTTGCCCAGCCTGAGCCGCACCCCGATTTGCTCATACCCCGCGCATTCCTGAAAGCGCACGATGATTTCATCCGTCTTTTCCGCGCGTTTTACGGCGCGAAGCTGTACGTCTCGGGAGCTTACTTCGGCGAAGCTGTATTCCGAGCCGAGCGTCCCCCCGTGGGCGGCGGTAACGAAAGCCGTCATGGGCTGTAAAAACCGCGCGGCGGTCTCCTGCGCGCCGTTACGCCAGTCGCCCGTATGGGGATAAATCGCGAAGCTGAAACGGTTCTGCCCCATGTCCATCAGGTGCTGCGACGCCTCCCAGCGGAAGCTTGACAGCGGCGTGTGGACGGCGGTGAGCCGTAAGGTGCTGCCGTCCGGCTTGTCCCAGGCGGAGCGTGAATCGCTGAAAATCGAAACGCCGTGCGTGCCTGCCGTGTCCGTAATATCCGCCCAGCTTTGCGCGGGAACCTCGTACCTCCGTTTTGTGTTCGCGCCGCGCTCAATAACGCCCAGACCTATGTCATACGACGCTTTGGGGTTCGCGGCGGACAGCGGGAACGCGACCTTGAGCATACTCGCGGCGCAATGCCAGTCTACCTCGTTATAGACGCGCGGGGCTTTCGCGGCGGCGTCCAGCGATATGATCTGCTTAAACTCCGTCACGCGCCGCTTCAGCTCTATCACGGACACGACCTCGACGGACACGCGCGCCGCGCCGCGCTCCGCGACCCGTACGCTCTGAACCTCGGGGAAGATTTTGTCCTGGCGCATGACGTCCTTATACTGCACCTCCCAGGCCGGGAAGCTTTTTGAAAGCCTGTCGCCGATCACCTCAAAGCGCACGGGGGCGCGGAGAGCTTCGGTTTGGGCGGTTTTGTTAAATACTGAGGAAATACAGCCCTGCGAGTCAATTGTTACACGCAGAAAATCATTTTCCAAAAGAGTTTCGCTGACCGTCAGTCCGCTTTGGTAAGGCGCGTCGACGGGCCGCGCGTCATACGCCGCGTAACCGACGGAGGGCACGGACGCGATGAATACCAGCTCCGCCATGCCGTTTTCAACTTTGTTGAGCTGTGAGGGAACCTCATTCCCTTTACTGTCTAAAACGTGGACGTTCCTTTCGCTGTACGGCCAATCGACTTGGGCGGTCACGGCCTCCCGCCGCACATCCTCCGCCTGAAGCGGATTGCTCACCACAAGCGCGATCCCTTTGGCGAAAGAGGTGTCCATCATCGCGGCGACGGCCCCGCTTCCGGCGCGGTATTCCTCCGCGAACTGGTTGAGAGACTGCACGTAGTCGTTCCAGCTGCGCTGATAGCACCGCTGAAACGCCGTGCCAGTGATATCGTCGTGAAAATGGTGCGCGACGACGCGCTTCCACGAAGTCTCCAGAGTCTGTTTCGGATACGGCTGCCCGGCGAGCAGGCTTGCCGCCACGGCGCTTCGTTCCGCCGCGTCGGCCAGCTGTTCACAGCGCCTGTTCCACCGCTTGCCTATGGTGCGGGACGTGTAGCTCCCCGCGCCGTGAGCCGTCAGCAAAAGCTCGTTGTTCCACACGGGCAGTTTTTCACGCTGCTCGTCGGTCAACTCACGGCGCATGTCGGTAAACACGTCATACGATCCGGCGGAAAGCACTTCCACGCCGGAATCGCCGTTTTGCGCGGCCTCGTTCATCACGGAGCGGACGGAGGTTTCGCACGGCGCGCCGCCCCTGTCGCCGGTGCCGTGGAAGAGATGGGTATAGGGCAGGTCATATTCCTTTAGGTTGTTCGCGAGCTTTTTGCGCGCTTTCATACTGTTTCGCACCTTGGTCAGCGAGGAAATATACGAGCCGGGCTTCAGGCTCGCGTAGATAAATTTGCCGTCCGCGCCGTACCACTTCCCTAAATCGAAGGGAATATCGTACGCGCCGCCCCATGTGAGCTTTTGCGTTGAAAAGCCGTGGAGGTTCCCGTGGGCGGCGATGGACGGCAGCGCCCATCCGAAGCCGAAGCAGTCAGGCAGGAAGATGTCGTCGCTGGGCTTGCCGAACTTCTCGCGGAAGTAACCGTTTCCGTACAGGATGTTGCGGAACATCGCTTCGGGCGACGGCACGTTGACGTCCCCGTTTTCATAGCAGCTTCCGCAGGGGACCCACTGCCCGGAGGCGATGTACCCTTTGAGCGTTTCGAACAGCTCGGGGTAATATTCCTCCATCAGCTCATAGCGGTAGCTTCCCTCGAAGCTGAACCTGTAGCCGGGATATTTCCCGAACAGGTCAAAATTCGTTTTCAGCGTCGCAGGGATATAGTCGCGGACGGTGGTCTCGAAATCCCAGAGCCAGCAGGTGTCGAGATGCGCCGTCGCGACGGTGTAGACGCGTTGCTTCTGGTTTTGCTGCATGGGTGATTGCCTCCTTTTATAACGAATAAATCTAAGAACCGGGATTCACAAATGGAAAAGTCGTATGAGTGAGGGATTTTTTCGTCCTGCAAGACAAATTTACGCAGGCAATATTGTTTATTGGTAAGGAAATTTGCCGAAGCGGGGCGGAAAAAGACCCGCTCAGACGGCTTTTTCTAATTTGTGAATCCCGGTTCTAAAGATTAACCGATTTTCTAAAATGGCAAGAGCTTGCCGAACCCCTTGAGATACAGCATGTTCAGTACCGCGCCGTTGCCTTGCCACCACTTCTTGCTGACGGCCCATTCTTCGGGATAAGCGCCCCAACCCCACGGAATGTTCCACGAGCCGTCCGCGAGCTGTGACTTGACGATGAACTCGCACTCGTATTCAGCGATATCCCTGTTGTCCGCGTAGAAAATGCTGTCGCGAGTATTAAAAAACTGCGACGGCTTGCAGACATAGTCGGTTTCCCATTTTGAGGTGTCTTTGGTGATGCTGCGTCCGACTTTTTCCCGCAGGCGCTTTTTCAACGCCGAAAGGTCAATCACTTCGGTCACACCCGCTTCCTCGCAATATTGCATAAGACGTATGTAGAGAATCACCGAATGCATACCGTCGTTCAAGCCCTGCTTGTCATCGGCGCCGCACGCTTCCTTTGCGATCCGGCAGCCGAGCTGATACAAATCACTGCCCTTGTCGGCAAAGCGGATGATAAATCCCGCAAGGCAGGCGGTGGGATTGTAGCTGTCGGCGCTGTCAACCTCAGCGTGCCACCAGGTTGCGTGAGGGTAATCGTTGCTGCTGACGACTTCGTTGTACCACAATTTACCGTCAAAGTCCTGCCCGCTTGCGAGATAACGCAATATGCCCTGTATAATCGGATGCGCGCTGTCGGTAAAATCAATCTCCCGCAGGATTTCCGTCGCCGTCCACGTCTGAATCGGTGCGGAGTTCGGATTCCAGGCGTCCGGCTCCAGCGCGTGGCCGAAGCCGCCGTCCGCGTTCTGATAGGCGGACAGCGCGGTCAGGACGGCTTCCCTGCTTCCGTTTTCAAAGTGGTATTGCCAGCGGGAGATGTCCAGAGGCCGGGCGTTTCGATAGACGAACGCGCGGGCTTTTTCAAATGTATTCATGATTTTATTCCTTTCCGGGGAATTGTGCGGTTCCCGCCGCGCGGATTTTCTGCGAAGTAGAATTTTGGCCCTCCTTATGGCCGAAAAGAACAAAACCCCAGTTTGAAAAATCTTATTTTTCAAACTTTTCCTGCCGGATATTTTTGGGCGTTTACGATCGATTTATCTTCGACCGCTTTCGCCAAGTCAACGTCAAAATGCTCGCACAGGCGGCACAGATACCAAAAAACGTCGGCCAGCTCGTCTCTGAGCTGCTGATGCTTTTCGGCGTTTTCTTTTACGCTGTCCGCGTCGTCAGAATGAAGCCACATGAAAATCTCGGCAAGCTCGGCGGCCTCGACCGTCAGCGCCATGACGAGATCCTTCGCGTTTTGCTCCTTGCGCCAGCCCCGTAAGTCCGAAAAATCCTGTATGTACTTTTTTATTTCTGTGAGGGTCGTTGTTTTATCGTCCATCTAAAACCTCCATCATTTGATCAAGCGTTTTCCCGATGGCGTCACGGACAACAAGCCGCGCGCCGCCGTCATAAGGCGTTTCGGTTTTGTTGATGAGCACGAGCGCCCCGCCGCGAAAGTACCTCAGCAGGCCCGCCGCCGGATATACCGAAAGCGACGTGCCGCCGACGATAAGCAGATCGGCGGACGTGATCTCTTCAGTCGCCGCGCTGACCACTTCGCCGTCCAGATTCTCCCCGTACAAAACCACGTCGGGACGCACGGTGCCGCCGCACTTTTTACATACGGGAACAACGCCGCCCTCGCAGTTTCCCGAATCGAGGATGTACTCGAGGGGATACTTCGTCCGGCACAGGACGCAGTATGGCCTGTGGTTCGAGCCGTGCAGCTCAAGCACATTTTTGCTCCCGGCCATCTGATGCAGCCCGTCAATGTTCTGGGTGACGACCGCGCGGAGCAGGCCGCGCGGCTCAAGCTCCGCCAAAGCCCTGTGCGCCGCGTTGGGCCTGGCGCCCCGGGCGATGAGGTTTTCCTTGTAATAGCGGAAGAACAGTGCCGGCTCGCGCTCAAAAAATCCGCGTGACAAAAGCTCTTCGGGCGGATAGCCGTAGACCTCTTTCGCGGCATACAGCCCCGACTCCGAACGGAAATCCGGGATGCCGCTTTCCGTGGATACGCCCGCGCCGCCGAAAAAGACGGTGTATTTACTTTGCTTCATCAGCGAAGCGAGTTTGTTTATCTTATTCATACACAAATTCCGCGTTGTTGCCGAAGTCCCACTTGCCGCGCAGAATACCGTCACCGAACATTGCGCCAAGCTCAAAATGCAGCTTCGCAATCCCCAGATCGAGCATAGAGAAGCTTCCAGCGTCCTTAATGCCCGCCGTAACCTTGCCCTCCCTGCACGAGAACATGACCGGCTGGCGGTTGACCGCCGACGGCGCTTTTTCAACCGCGCGCATTCCGTCCGTGAACCATCCGGGCACGGGCGAGTCGGCGTCCGTCATCTCTTCGGCGGACTTGGTTTTCAGATGAGTCACGCCGCGGATCAGCTTTTCGCGCGGGCTGTCACGCTGTGGCGTATATCCAAGCGTGATGACGCAGACGACCGATTCACCGCCCGTAAGCTGAAACGGACACGATCCACGGTCAAAGCTGCCGCCGACCCAGCATGTGCCAAGCCCCGTTGATACGGCGTGCAGCATAAAAAGCTCGCCGAAGTAGCCGAGCCGCTCGACGGCTGAAAAGTCGTTTTCGTCGGCGATCAGCCCGGCATAGTTTTGTACGTTTGAAAACATGCCGTAGCTTTTCCGCAAGCCGTTGAAAGCCGCCCCGTCGCTGAAAACAAGCTCCATGCGCATTCCGCCGGATTTGCTGTATTCGTCCGCGAGGGCAATAAGACTTTCGGCCATATCAGGCGGGATTGGGTCGGACAGGTACTTACGGCGCGAACGGCGCAGGTCAATGGCCTCCAGAAGCGTCATACGGCGTCACCCTTAAGCGATTCTTTCAGCAGGGCGACATTGGCGTTGACCGCGCTGACGTGCTGCTCGTCCGTCATGCCCGGATCCTTCCAGTCGAAGAAAATTTGGCAGGGCACCTCGGGGCATTCGGCACAGGTCTTATAGCCATGCTTGTTGACGGAGCAATCGTACATCGGGCAGGTTTCCACGCCGAAGTCCTTGATGTAGAAAGGCTTCCCTCCGCATATCTGGCATCCGCCGCCGCAGGACTCTTTCATCTGGCAGGCTTCGCAGTCGATTCCGCATGGTGATAAAAGCATAATTACGATCCCCTTTCTAATATCAGAACCTGTGTTCATCAGGTTCTGATTCATTTCCATTATATAACTAATGCGGACACGTGTCAATCCAAGAAAAAAACAGCGGAAAAAAATTTAATCTTCCCGCTGTTTTTATTCTACGTGAAATCCTCAAACGCCGCCACGACATGCGTCTTTCCTGTGTATGGCGGTATACGTCAGCTTCCCCTGCACGCGTTCCGACTTCATCAGCTCCACCGAGCGGACAGTCTCACCGAACGGCGTGATACCGCGCGGCTGAAAGCCGGTGACGCATTCCCGCGCCAGGGTGATGTGCGGGCTATATGGGCGGCTTTCAAGACGGAATCCGGCAGCCGTGAGCTTATCCGTAAGCTCCCTTTGTGTCTCGGACAAGGCGCTGTTTTCCGCCGCTCCGGCCCACCAGACGTCGCCGCCGTCACGCCTGAAACGCCCCAGGCGGTCAACGCGTACGTCCGCCGGCCTGACCTTGAGCGAATCAAGGGCGGACTTCGCGGCGGCCAACTGTTTTGCGTCACATTCGCCCAAAAACGCGAGGGTGAGGTGCAGGTTTTCGTCACGGGAGAAGTTGCCTCGCGATGAAGCGGCCCGCAGCTCGTCGCGCAGGGCGGCGAGACGGGCGACCGTCTCCTGTGAAAAGTTAATCGCGAAAAACAGGCGCATGGTGGGAATCCGTCCTTATCCTTATAAAATGTAGTCCGTTATACAGTCATACCAGTGGACATACGTCTCACCGTTGACATGCAGGCGTTCGCTGCTCGGGAGCCGTTCGCTCCACCGCTGCCCGTAGACGTCCACGCGCCAGTCGTCGCGGTTGAACCGCCGCCACAGAACCGTGCGCCCGCCGCGGTCAAGGAACTGCTCGCTGACGACGCCGCTGTTATAACAGTTCACGTCCATTACACAAACCGTGTCGTATGTCCTGCCGCCGATGGCGACGTCGTACCGGCCGACCGCGTCCAGTAAAAATGGCTCGGCGGCGGCCGTGATGATGTTCCCGCCGCGCTTTATAATCCCTTTCGGTTTCAGGTTGACCTCATTGCCGCAATTGTCCTCGCCGAAGCCCCAGTTGGGCAGAAAGTCATCGCCGTCCAAAAACGTGAAAAAGCGCTTCACATCCCCGTCGCGGTGGCTCTCGGACAGGATGCGGCAATGCGTGTCCGTCAGCTGCGCGACGAAAGTGCGGGTAACTTCGCGGCTGTCCGGATTGCTCTCGTGTTCGCCGCCGCGATACTCACGGGCAATGATTTCAACGCCTTCTATGCCGTGCACGGACGCGCGTCCGGCGACCTCGATGTCATAGCGTTCCGTGCACAAACCGTCGGGATCGTCATACATGGCCCAGGAAATCTTTTCATGAAGCTTTGGGACGATGAACCAGCCCATCATCTCCTCCCACTTCACGGGGAAAGGCTCTTTGTCCGATTTTACAATCGTGTACCCGGGAATCATGTCAGGTAATTTGCTCATGCTCTTGTCTCCTTTCTGTGAGGGAGGAAACGGATACGCCGCCCTGAACCGCCGCTTTGCCGTATGCAGGCGGCTTTTTACCGTGCCGACGGGAACGCCCAGCGCACACGCGATTTCCGCCTGCGAAAGCCCCTGCAAAAAGAACAGGCGCAAGACCTCCGCGTCAGCGTCCGGGAGGCTGTCAAGCGTTTCCCGCACGGACTCGGCGACGGTCAGGCCGTGCAGGCTTTGCGAAAGCATGTGCTCGGGCACGCCGTCCAGACATATCTCGGGATGGCCGCCGCGCTCACGGTAAAAATCATGGCACTTGTTTTGAGCGATACGAAAAAGCCAGGTCTTGAAGCTGTCTGCGCTCTTGACGGAGTCACGGCGGCGGTAGGCGGCCAGCAGCGTCTCCTGCAAAACGTCGTCGCCGTCCTCTTTTGTCGGCGTTTTGTAATAGACGAACCGCTTCAGCGCGTTTTCGCAGGATGACAGCAACCGCAGGAATTCGGCGTTGTCCATTTTCTCACCTCCCGCTTGTATAGACGGAGGAAAAGAGGGAAAGGTTCAATAGACCTCTTGCGAAATTGATGAGCGGTGTCTTGCGGTCTTTTTTCGCCAAGACACTCGCTCACAATTCCGCAAGAGGTCTAATAAAGCATCGGGACGGGATTGGATGAAGCCGTGTCCCTACGAATTACAGATTCTTTTTAAGCGTATCAAGCTCTCCGCGCAACTCGTCAGGCAGCCTGTCGCCGAACATGGCATAGAACTCCTCAATGCCTTTTGTCTCCGCCGCCCACAGGGACTTATCCACGTCAAGCATTGACTCAAGCGCTTCGGCGCTCACCTCGTCCTCGATGCCCTCGACGTTGATCGCGCCCTCTTGCGGGATATATCCGATAGCCGTCTCCCTCGCGCCGGCATTGCCCTCGCACCGCTCGATAATCCAGTCAAGCACGCGCATGTTGTCGCCGAAGCCGGGCCACATGAACTTGTCGTTTTCGTCTTTGCGGAACCAGTTGACGTTGAAGATTTTCGGCGCCTTTTCGGGATCGAGCGCCGCGCCGACGTCAAGCCAGTGCCGCCAGTAGTCGGCCATATTGTACCCGCAGAAAGGGAGCATGGCCATGGGGTCGCGCCGCACGCCGGCCGCAAGCCCGATGGCCGCCGCCGTCGTCTCGGAGCCCATGACGGAGCCTACGAACACGCCGTGGTTCCAGTCCCTGGACTGATAAACCAGCGGAGCCAGCTTCGCGCGCCGGCCGCCGAACACGATGGCGGAAATGGGAACGCCCGCCGGATTCTCAAACTCGGAGCTGATGCACGGGCAGTTTTTGGCGGGAGCGGTGAAGCGGCTGTTGGGATTCGCGCCGGCCGCCTCGCTTTGCTTGCCGTTCCAGGGATTGCCTTTCCATTCTATGCCGTTTTCGGGGGGGTTCTTGTCAAGGCCCTCCCACCACACGGTATTGTCGTCCAGATTGTGAACCACGTTCGTGAAAATCGTATCTTTCTTCGTGGAAGCGAGGGCGTTGGGGTTGGACTTCATATTCGTCCCGGGCGCCACGCCGAAAAAGCCGTTTTCCGGGTTGATGGCGTACAGGCGGCCGTCCTCGCCCTTGCGCATCCAGGCGATATCGTCTCCGACGCACCAGACCTTGTAGCCTTTCTTCTTATACGCCTCGGGCGGGATCAGCATGGCCAGGTTCGTTTTGCCGCAGGCCGACGGGAACGCCGCGCAGATATAGCGTATTTCGCCCTTAGGATTCTCTATGCCTAAAATGAGCATGTGCTCGGCCATCCAGCCCTCCTTGCGCCCCTGATATGACGCGATGCGCAAAGCGAAGCACTTCTTTCCCAAAAGGACGTTTCCGCCGTAACCGGAATTGACGGAGATAATCGTATTATCCTGCGGGAACTGGCAAATGTAGCGTTTTTCCTCGTCGATCTCGCATTTGCAGTGAAGACCGCGCACCCAGTCGTCGCTGTCGCCCAAAAAGTCAAGCACGTCCTTGCCGATGCGCGTCATGATCGCCATGTTCAGAACGACGTAGATAGAATCGGTCAGCTCAACGCCCACCTTTGAAAAGCGCGAGCCGACGGGACCCATGGAATAGGGGATGACGTACATCGTGCGCCCCTTGTATGAATCCCTCGCGATATCGTACAGCATATTGTATGCTTCATCGGGGGCCATCCAGTTGTTGGTGGGTCCGGCCTCATCTTTCGTGGGGGTACAGATGAACGTGCGGTGCTCGACCCTGGCCACGTCGTTTACGGCGGTGCGATGCAGATAGCAGCCGGGCAGCTTCTCCTCATTGAGCTTGATGATCTCGCCGATTTCGCACGACTGGGCGCGCAGGTCGTTCAGCTGCTCCTCGGAGCCGTCGATCCAAACGACGCTGTCGGGCTTCACGAGCGAGATTTTGTCCTCGATCCACGACAATACGGATTTGTTTTCTGTCAGAACTTTCATGTTACTTCTCCTTTCAAACATAAATTATCTTATTATATACTAATGCTGACCGAAATTCAAGCGAACTGCGTATAGTTTTTGTTTTTTGGACAAATATTATGAATAACGCACCACAAGGAGACAAAAATTTATGCGAAAAATATGCCTTTACGACGCAAAAAGCTACGACAAAATTCATTTCGAGAAATACAAGGCTCAGTTTGACTTTTCCATCGAGTACTTTGAAACGAAGCTGAACCCCCATACGGCGATGCTCGCGGCGGGCCGCGACGCGGTTGTGGTCTTCGTAAACGACAGCCTGAACGCCGACGCCATAGACGCGCTGTTCCGCGAGGGGATCGGCGTCGCCGCGCTGCGGTGCTCCGGCTATAACAACGTGGACTGCGAAGCTGCGGCCGGAAAGCTGCGGCTCGCGCGCGTGCCGGACTATTCGCCCTACTCCGTGGCCGAGCACGCGATGGCGCTGCTTTTAACGCTCAACCGCCGTATTCACCGCGCCTACAACAGGACGCGCGACTACAATTTCAGCTTAAACGGGCTTACCGGGACGGATCTCCACGGCAAAACCGCCGGCATCGTCGGCACGGGGAAGATCGGCGGCGTATTCGCGGACATCTGCAAGGGCTTCGGGATGAACGTCTGCGCCCACGATATCGCGCCGACTCTCCCGGACGTGGAGTACCTTTCTCTGATGGATTTGTGCCGGAAATCGGACGTCATATCGCTTCACTGCCCGCTGACGCCCGATACCTATCACCTTATCAATGAGGAGACCATCGCGGAGGTCAAGCGCGGCGCGTACCTCATAAACACGTCGCGCGGCGCCCTTTTGGACAGCGAGGCGCTTTTGGCCGGGATACAGTCGCGGCGGCTGGGCGGGGCGGCGCTGGACGTTTACGAGGAGGAAAGCGACTTCTTTTTTGAGGACCTCTCCGATGCCGTCGTCCGTGACGACATGCTGACAAAGCTCATCAGTATGCCCAATGTGATCGTCACGTCGCACCAGGGCTTTCTCACGGAGGAAGCGCTGGACGCAATCGCGTATGCCACCTGCAAAAACCTGAACGACTACTTTAATGGCAAGCCCATGTTAAACGAGATTTATGCCGAAAAAAAGCTGATCGGCACGCTTTAGCGTGAATTTTATGCAATATTACAATTTTCTCCGGGAATTGCCGCTTTATTTTCGGCACAAGTTATAGTGTTGTTTTTGTTGACATAGACGATATATTGTGATAAACTAGTTATAATAAAAAAGCCTGAAAATTTATTGAAAAACTTTGAACATTTGTGTTGACAAATCAAAAATTTCTGCTATAATGAAAGATGTTAAACAAATGTTTTGCGAAAGTTTGTTTACGCGAAGCATGAAAGGTGAAGGAGGATTTTACGATGGCTACAACATGGCTCGTGATCAGAACGATCGCCGAACTCGCTGTGATCATTTTCTTTATATGGGGCCTGTTCAATGAGAAAAGGCTGATCAGGTTCGAGCGCAAGCTTGTCAGAATGATCTCCGCGTACCGCAAAATGAAAGCTCTTGAAAAGAAGCAGGAAGCGGAAAGCAGGAGGCAGGAGCTTCGCCGTCCAAGCGGAAAGCAGAGACACGCGGTTTCGTATGAGGGCGCCCCCATTCGCGGCGGCAGTCGCGGTAGCAGTCGTAGCGGCGACGTAAAGCCGGAAGTCAGAAAGACGGAGAGCAAACGCCGTCACGCGGTGTCCACCCCAACGAAAGTCGCCTGATATAGGGATCGAGCGACGAGGATCAAGGTTGCCTATAACTGATTATTCCTAAATAAATGGAAACAACGGACGGGTTCTTTTCCCCGTCCGTTGTTTTTTTGCGGGCACCCCGTTGCCTACCACGGCTGATGCCTATCCTTGCTTCTTATACTCCGAAATCATTCTCTGCTTTTCATCCCACAGCTCCTGGGACAGGTCGACGTAATATTTGTGCGGATTCTCAAAGCGCAGCACCTCGTCCCACAGCGTTTCGACCTGCGCGGCGCAGTAGGCGCGGATCTCACTCAGCGGCGGGCACTCGTACACGCATTCGCCGCCAGTGAAAATTTTCTCAAGCAGCGGCCGCGCTGTGAAGTTCGACACCATCTTGCGCTTCCACGTGAATTCCGGGTGGAACAGCTCATACGGCTCGTCCTCATTTATGATCTCATGGCTCACGGTCAGTATGTCGGCGATGGCTTTGCCCGTCTCGCGGTCATAAAGCCGATACACATTTTTGTCGCAGGGCGTGGTTATTTTCGTCACGTTGCCGCTGATCTTGATTTTCGGAACGATCTCCCCGTCACGCTCAACGGCGCACAGCTTATACACCCCGCCGAACACCGGCGATGACGCGCTTGTCACCAGCCGCTCGCCCACGCCGAAAGAGTCCACCCGCGCGCCTTGGGAGATCATGTCGCGGATCAGATATTCGTCCAGCGCGTTGGACGCGACGATCTTACAGTCGGGATACCCCGCCTCGTCCAGCATTTCCCTTGCCTTGCGCGAGAGGTACGCGATGTCCCCGCTGTCGATGCGTATCCCGGCCGGGCGGCAGCCCAATGGCTTCAATACCTCGTCGAAAGTGCTGATCGCGTTGGGCACGCCCGATTTCAGCGTATCGTAGGTATCCACGAGCAGCGTGCATTTGGCGGGGTATTCGCGGGCGTAGGCCTTGAAAGCCAGTATCTCGCTGTCAAAAAGCTGCACCCAGCTGTGCGCCATCGTGCCCAGCGCCGGGACGCCGAACATGATCTCGTCCAGCGTGCATGCCGTCCCGACGCAGCCGCCGATGTACGCCGCGCGGGCGCCCAAAACCGCACCGTCAAAGCCCTGCGCGCGGCGCGAGCCGAACTCCATCACGGCGCGTCCCTGTGCGGCGCGGACGACCCTGTTCGCCTTTGTCGCGATGAGACTCTGATGGTTGATGCATATGAGCAGCGCCGTTTCCACAAACTGCGCCTGAATCACCGGGCCGCGCACCTTCAGCACAGGCTCGCCCGGGAAAATCGGCGTGCCCTCGGGAATCGCCCAGACGTCGCAGGAAAATTTGAAGTCCCGCAGGTAATTTAAGTAGTCCTCGCGCATACCCTTTTTGCGCAGGAATTCGATGTCGCTTTCGCTGAAGCGCAGGTTTTTCAGGTAGCCGATCGCCTGCTCAAGCCCCGCCATGATGGCGAAGCCGCCGCCGTCCGGCACTTCGCGGAAGAAAAGATCGAAGTACGCCGCCGTGTCCGCCACCGATGCCGACATGTAACCGTTCGACATGGTGATTTCGTAAAAATCCGTGAGCATTGTGAGATTCCGAGAGTCCAAAAGTAACACCCTTTCAATTGTGATAAAAGATATACATATATAATAGTACGCGGCGCGGAAAAGTCAAGAAAAATATTCCCTGTAAGGATTACGGGATTGTTAATTTTTTATGAATATTTCGGAATCGCATAAAAAAAGCCTTGCAATGAGCTGTCCGATATGCTAAAATGAGGTAAAATCCACAATGAACTCCCGCCCGCCGCCGAGCGGCGAGGTATTATACCGAGAGTTCATAATAAATTTATCGAACGTACGAAAGGGTGCTTCTTCGTGAGAATTAGAAAACAGGCATTGGGCGACAGGAATATCGTCGGCGAAAAGGTCGAGCAGCAGCGCAAGTCCATGGGCATGAAGCAGAAAGACCTGCTCACCCAGCTGCAGATCAAAGGCATTGACCTCAACGCTTCCGGACTGTCGAAGCTCGAGGGTCAGCTGCGCTACGTGACGGACTTTGAGCTGAAAGCTTTGGCCGACGTTTTGGGCGTGACCGTAGGCTGGCTGCTTGACCTCGAATAATATCCATGCGGGATATCATGGCGTCTGCGGAAAACGCGGGCGCTTTTGTGTCTGATTTTGTGTATTTACATCTCCCGTCGGCAGACTCCAGAAAAATCCACAAAATAAAGCTTGATTTTTACGGACGAAAGCGTTATAATGAAAAAGAAATCGGGCGAGTAGCCGGTCCGTGTGGTTCAGCCGGCTATTTTATGCGGCGGCCACTCTCGCGCCGGACAAGCTTCAACTGTTTTCTATACTGCTTAACGACTATAAAATCCGCAAAAAATAAGCAAAAGCTTTGACATACGGGTTTTGCGCGATTTTTTGCTGTGATTTTAAGGAGTTAAGGAGTATAACGGAGGTTAGTTTTCCGCCCGGAAGCTTCGCGGCGCGGCAAACAGGCAAAAACGGAGGTCGATTTTGGGATAAAACGGTACGCGGTTCGTTAAAATTGAATGAAATCCGCGCGATATTTCAGTAAAAACGTAAAGGTTGTTTAATATTGCGCCGATGTCGTAAAAAACTGTTGCAATTTTTTGAAAATGGTGTTATAATCATTTTACATTTATTTAGGAGGAAGTCATTATCATGAAAAAGAAAATTTTAGCCGTACTGGTGTGCGTTTGCCTGATGGCGGGCTTGTTTACATTTGCTGCGTCGGCAGCTGCCGCAGAAGCTACAATTGACCTGACAATAACGGTAAAGTCCGAAATTAAGGTTGCGGAAGGCAAGGATTTAGAAACTCTTTCCAAAACCGAAATCGTCAGTACGTTTTTGGACATAAAGGCAGGTGCTATGAAAGCGACCGACGCTCAGGTTACGAAATTCATCTCTTGTTTTAGGATTGAGCTTGAATCCGTTTCCGCTACTAAAGTTAATATTCGCATTGTAGAGGACGGAACGAAAAACACACAGACCACCAGTGATAATCCTACGGCGAAGTTTTTCACGATTGGGGAAAGCGTGTGGGATAATCCTCAGCAGCCTTTCACCCTTGAAAATGTTACTGTTACCCGTTCCAAGACTCTCTACAGCCTGTCTATGGGTATACGCAAGCACGGCGATAAGGGCAATGTGCTTGTAGCTGATGAAATCGGTTGGGTTTCATATAAAATCCTCAACGATCAGGGTCAGTCTGTTACTACCGGCATCGTCGATAACCTTTATGATCTTGCGTCAGGTACTATAGTTCAGCTTGAGGCACACCTTAAACCTGAGTATGCGAAGTATTATAAATTTTCCTATTGGGTTGATGGCAACTCACAGCCCAATGTTCAGGGAGAAGAAACCAAGCTAAATGTAACGATGAACAACAACGGATCCATTTTCGCGGTGTTCACGGAAATCGCAAACAGGGTCACCGTTACTCTTGACGTAGGCGATAACGGAAAGGTCGTTGCCAGTTCAAACAACGCTTATAAAATTTTTAACGGCGACGGCGTAGTTAGCGTTTTTCAGGGTTCAAGCCCCACGTTTGTGTTTTTCCCCGATGAGGGTTACGAAGTAGCGAAGGTCACGGTAGACGGCAAAGAAATCAGCAATATCAAGAGTCTGCTCACAAACATTGGGTCTATATTCAATGGCTCCAATCTCGATGAAATTTTGGCGGAATTCAAGGAATTTTCTAACGCGACAAACAGAGATGTATATGCCTACACCTATCCGAAAGATCAGCCTCAGATGAATTCCAAAATCTCAGTAACTTTCATCAAGTCCAAAGTAATTGATCCCGCTCCCGGCGCCACATACGCCCCCGGCCCCGACCTTTCAACCTCTCCCGCGACCTCCGGCTCCGGCGACGGTAGCACAACCCTCCCGTCAGAGGCCGGTAATAACAACAACGCGGGCGACGGCGGCAGCGGCGTCCTGAACCCGGCGACAGGCTCGGCTCCCTCCATTGCGGTGTTCGCGACACTTTCGGTTGCAGCTGCGGCGGCATTCGTGCTCATCAAGAAAAAGCGCGGCTAATCTTTAACAAATCATATCTCTCTTTCTTTTTCTGTAAACAGAAACGCCTCGGATAAACTCCGGGGCGTTTTTGTCGTTATTTGCGATTGATTAGGAGATAACCTCCGCGCTGGCTATCACGATCGGCTTTACGGGAGAGGTCGGCTTTTGGTCGATGCTGTTGGGCGGGAAAACGCGCTCGGCCGTCAGAAACGCATCCACAACCTCCATGCCCTCAACAACCTTGCCGAAAGCGGCGTACTTTCCGTCGAGGGAATAGCGGCAGTCGGTGTAGCAAATGAAAAATTGCGATCCGGCGGAGTTCGGGTCGTTCGTCCGCGCCATGGACACGATGCCTCTTGTGTGCGACAGCGTGTTCTGCGTGAAGCCGTTTTCGCTGAACTCCCCCTTGACCGTCCTCTGTGACGGGTCGGACAGGCCGTCGCCGTTTGGCGACCCGCCCTGGGCCATAAAGTCGTCGGCCACGCGATGGAAAATTTTGCCGGTGTAGAAGCCCTCGTTTACGTAGGCAAGGAAATTTTCGACGGTTGCGGGCGCGTATTCGGGGTACAGCTCAATCACGAAGCTCCCGTATTTTTCCACCGTAAATCTCACTTTCGGATTTCCGCTTTCGCTTTTGGGTTCGGGTTCATCCTTGCCGCAGCCGGAAATCGCGCCGCCCAAAAAGCAGATCGCCAGGATAGCCGCCGCAGGCTTCAGCCATGTTTTTTTCTTCATGAAGTCAGCTCCTTTATTTTTGTGAGTATAATTTACCCTATTTGCGCCGGTTTGTCAAGTATATCGCGAACGTTGTCCGAATATATTTTGATAAGCTGGCTTTTGATGGGAAAGGATGGATCACAATTATGGACTGGCACAGTATTACGGCGGCCGATGCGCTGCGGGAACTGAAAAGCGACGGCGCCAGGGGACTCACCGCTTCGCAGGCGGCCGCGCGGCTGAAAAGTTACGGGGAGAACAGGCTGTCAGAAAAAAAACAGCGCGGGGTGCTGTTTAAATTTTTCAGCCAATTTTCTGATTTTATGGTCATCATTTTGTTGTTGGCCGCGGCGGTCTCTTTCATTACGGCGATGATCAACGGTGAAAAGGATTTTGTCGACCCGGCCGTGATCCTGGGCATCGTCATACTCAACGCGGTCATCGGCACGGCGCAGGAGAGCCGCGCGGAAAAGGCACTGAAAGCGTTAAAACAGATGTCCGCGCCTCACGCGACGGTCACGCGCGACGGCAAAAAGAAGCGGATCGATGCCGGCGCCATCGTGCCCGGGGACATCCTGCACCTGTCGGCGGGCGATATGGTCGCGGCCGACGCGCGTATTATAGAGGAGTCAGGCCTGCGGACGCAGGAAAGCGCACTGACGGGCGAATCGATGCCCTGTGAAAAAAACGCGGATGCCGTGCTTTCCAAGAGTTGTACTATTGGCGATCGAAAGAACATGATCCTGTCCTCCACGGTGATTTTAGCGGGGCACTGCACCGCCGTCGCCGCTGAAACGGGCATGAACACGCAAATCGGCAGGATCGCGCGGCTGCTCAATGAGGAGGAGTCGCCCCAGACGCCGCTGCAAATACGCCTTTCAAAGGTCAGCAAGATACTGGGGATCGGCGCTTTGGCTATCTGCGCGTTGATTTTTGTCATCGGACTTTTGAACCGCGTGCCGCTTTTGGACAGCTTTATGCTGTCGGTCAGCCTGGCCGTCGCCGCAATCCCGGAGGGTCTTACGGCGATTGTTACGGTTGTCCTGTCCCTGGGCGTGCAGCGAATGGCTAAGAGTAACGCTATTGTCCGCCGCCTGCCTACCGTCGAGACTTTAGGCGCGGCGACAGTGATATGCTCTGACAAAACAGGTACGCTTACCCAAAACAAAATGACCGTCACGGCGGTCAGACTGCCGGACGGCGATTCAGATATGTCGGGCGACGGGGCAAAAACGCTGCTGTCCATGGGCGCGCTCTGTTGCAACGCGTCCCTGTCGGACACAAAATCGAAGCGCGAAACCAGCGGCGATCCGACGGAAATCGCCATCATCCTGGCGGCTGACGGCGCGGGCATTCGTCTGGAGCGGCTGAAATCGGAGAATCCGCGCGTGCGTGAGCTGCCCTTCGACTCGGCGAGAAAGCTGATGACGACAGTTCATAAAACTCCCGCCGGATTCAGGCAGATCACGAAAGGCGCGCCTGATATTCTGCTGGAGCGCTGCGACCGGGCGCGGATGTACGGCACGGCGGTGCTCACCCAACAAAAAAAAGCCGAACTGCTTTCACAAAACGACAAAATGGCCGCCGACGCGCTTCGGGTGATCGCGGTGGCGTACAGGGATCTGACAAGCGCCGTCTTCGCTGACGAGAACGGCCTGATTTTCGCGGGCTTCATCGGCATGGCGGACCCGCCGCGCCAAGAGGCCGCCGAGGCCGTGAAAACCTGCCGGGAGGCGGGCATCACGCCCGTTATGATCACCGGCGACCACGTTATCACGGCGAAAGCCGTCGCGCGCCAGCTCGGCATCAGCAATGAAAAAAGCGCTGCCATCACCGGCGCGGAGCTCGACCGCTTCAGCGACGCGGAGCTTTTGGGGAAAATCGGGGACTGCCGCGTTTTCGCGCGGGTCACGCCGGAGCACAAGGTACGAATCGTCAAGGCGTTTCGGCAAAGGGGCGAGATCGTCGCCATGACGGGCGACGGCGTGAACGACGCTCCCGCGCTCAAGGCCGCGGACATTGGCTGCGCGATGGGACTCAGCGGCACGGACGTGGCCAAGGGCGCCGCCGACATGATCCTCACGGACGACAACTTCGCGACCATTGTCAAGGCGGTGTCCGAGGGCCGGGGCATCTATGACAACATCAAAAAGGCCGTTCATTTTCTTCTAAGCTGCAATATCGGGGAGATTTTGGTGATTTTGGCCGCTTCGCTCCTACAAATGCCATCCCCGCTTTTGCCCATTCACCTTTTATGGGTCAATCTCGTCACGGACTCCCTGCCTGCCATGGCGCTGGGTGTGGAGAACAAGGAAAAAAACATCATGAAACGGCCTCCCGCCCCGCCGAACGAAAGCTTTTTCGCCAACCGCTTGGGCTTCGATATCGCGGTCGAAGGGCTGCTTGTGGGCGCGCTGACGCTGTTGGCCTTTGTCATAGGCCGTCGCTTTTTGGGCGCGTCACTCACCCACGGCCGAACGATGGCGTTCGCCACATTGAGCATCTGCGAAATCATTCACGCCGTGAGTATGCGATCAAACTGCTCCATTTTCAAGACAGGTTTTTTCTCAAATAAAAGAATGGTGTGGGCCGTAGCGGTCTGTACCGCTATGCAGATGTCGGTCATCACCGTGCCCGCGCTCTCGTCCATATTTGACACCGTCGCTCTGAACACCGTGCAGTGGCTCACTGTTTTCGGACTGTCGTTTGTGCCGTTTATTCTCATTGAGATCGAGAAAATGATAAAAACGAGGAAGCCGAACGCTCGGTAAAGAGTAAAAAAAGGGCAGGCTTCCGCGCCTGCCCCTCCCCTGCCATATTAATCTGAATCCACATTCGCCGCGTTTGACGCGCTCGTTTCAATGACGTCTCCGTTCTCGTCCGTAACGAATTCAGGCTGCGTCGTCGCCGCCTCCGTCGTCCGCGTTTCGATCTCTTCCTCCTCTTGTGTCTCGTAATGGCCGGGCCGGGCCAGCTCCAACGCCTCGGTCAGCTGCAACGAGCCGATGTGATAGCCCCCGGCGTCCTCGCGCAGCGTGATTTTCATGAACTTGTCAGGTTCGGGTGCGGTGTAGTGCCCCTGCTCGAGCTGCGCCCACTCTGTCCCGCCGATGTAACCGACCGTCAGCATGATCGAAGATCCCTGCTTTCGTACCTCATAAATTTTCGGCGTGTAGATGGGATCATTGCTCGTGACAGGGATGATATATGCTTCGCGCCGCCGCTCATAGGCCACGCCGTGAAAGGAGTTGACCACTTCCTCGTGCACGAGCGCGACCTCATTGCCAAACAGGGCGACGAAATATTCCTCAACATCCTTTTGCGGAACTAAAAGGCCGGTCACATCGCCCTCAAAAATCTCATATACGTTGATCTTTTTGCTGTTTGTAAGCAGATTGCCGATAGCGGCGTCGAGCAGGTCAGTCTTGTCCGCGCCGCTCACATCATCGAAAGGCGACGGGTCTATGACGACGAAAGGCCTGAGAAACCGCTCATATTCCTCGATATAGGCGCTGCCGTCCGTAAGGGCTCTCACCCGCTCGAAGCCCCAGGCAGCCGCCTTGTACGCGCCGAAAATCGAAAATCCGATGATGATAAGCCCCAGCAGAAAAGGACCCCTGTGGTTATTTTTTTTGTGCTTTGCGGAAGCGGGGACTTCGGCCCCCGGTTCGGGATTTGTGTTTTCGCTTGCCATAAATCTGTTCCTTTCAGGGAATAACCCCACGGAATTCCTGATTCCTGATGCCTATCTTACCTGCCCGCTCCCAAGCACAATATACTTCTCCGACAGCAAATTCATCAGACCCAGCGGCCCTCTCGCGTGAAGCTTCTGCGTCGATATGCCGATCTCCGCGCCGAAGCCGAATTCGCCGCCGTCGGTATAGCGCGTCGAGGCGTTGACGTACACGGCGGCGGCGTCAACCTGCGCCTGGAATTGTTCCGACGCCGCGTAGCTCCCCGTGACGATACACTCGCTGTGTCCCGAGCCGTAGCGGGCGATGTGATCTATCGCCTCATGGATGCTGTCCACGACCTTTACGGCCAAAATATAGTCGCCGTACTCACGATACCAGTCGTCCTCCGCAGCGGGAATGGAGCCGGGCAGAATCGCGCAGGTACGTTTATCGCCGCGCAGCTCCACATTCTTTTCATCAAGGCGGCTCTTGACTTTCGCGAGCGCTTCCCCGGCCACATCCGCGTGGACAAGCAACGTCTCGCAGGCGTTGCACACGGACGGCCTGGACGTTTTCGCGTTGAACACGATTTCCGCCGCCATATCGAGGTCGGCGTCGCGGTCGATGTAGACGTGGCAGTTGCCGACACCCGTCTCAATCACGGGAACGGTGGCGTTCTCCACCACGGAGCGTATCAACCCCGCGCCGCCACGGGGGATCAACACGTCCACATAGCCGTTCAGCTTCATCAGCGCCGCCGCGCTTTCCCGGGACGTGTCCTCCACGAGCTGTATGCAGCCGGCAGGCAGGCCGGCGTCCGTGATCGCGTCACGCATCAGCGCGGTTATGGCCGTGTTCGAGTTGATGGCCTCCTTGCCGCCGCGCAGGATCACGGCATTTCCGGCCTTGAGGCACAGCGCCGCCGCGTCGGACGTCACGTTGGGGCGCGCCTCGAAAATCACGGCGATGACGCCCAGCGGTACTGTCACCTTGCTGATTTTCAGCCCGTTCGGCCTGACCTGGCCCCACAGAACATTGCCCACGGGGTCGGCGGCCAAGGCGATCTCGTCCACTCCGGCGGCCATGCCCTCGATGCGTCCGGCGTTTAGGCGCAGCCTGTCCAGCAGCGACGCGGACAGCCCCGCCGCTTTGCCGTTTTCGATGTCAATATCGTTGGCGGCGACAATTTGAGCGGCGTTTGCGCGCAGGGACGCGGCGATGTTCTCCAAGGCTTTATTTTTGACTTGCGTGCCCGCGCAGGCTAATGTACGGGCGGCGGATTTGGCATTTATGCCGAGATTTACAATGGATTGCATTGTAACCATCCTTTCCGTTGCTTATGTAATTTTGATTGCCTCTATCGTGTCTCCGGCGCTGAACGACATTTTTTGTCTGAGGCCGCCGTGTTCGCGGACAACCTCAAATCCGCACAACCTGAGCGCCGAGAGCCATTCCTCCCGCGTATAGCATTGCGCACAAAACGAGTTGTCGAAGCTCTCGACACGCCCATCTTCATACTCCATATAAAATGTCTGCGAAATATACCGCCTGCGCGTCTGCGCGTCATTGTGCCCGCTGCCTGTCTTCCAGACTTTCATGCCCGGATAGACCTGTTTCTGCGGCCAATACGTTTCGAGAGGCCAGCTGCCCGTTTCCTTGGGAGGACACCAGGGCTTAATAACCAGGCAGCCGCCAACCCGCAGGTGATGGTGGATACATCCGAATGCTTTTTTAACGTCCTCAATCGTATCAAGCGCTTCGAAGTCCATACTGAAGCAGAAGTCAACGGGCGGGATATCGAACCGGAAATCGGTTACGTCTCCCTCATAAAGCCGCAGCCCCGGCACATCGCCGAAGCGCTTGCGGCCCTCCGCGATCATCTCCGGCGTGATGTCGAAGGCAGTTACGCTGAACCCGCGCCGTGCCATGTACGCGCCTGTCTCGCCCCACGCGCACATGGGGATAAGAACGTTTTTACCGTATTTTCCGGCGTGTTTCAGCCAGTATTCATTTTCCTCTGTACGGTCTTGCCCGCTCCAGTCCCAAAACCGGGCGTGCCGGGCGTAGTTTCCGATATTTTTCTTCATGTTAGGATTCCCCTGATTCCTTAACCCTAATCCCTAATTCCTCGCCAAGAACTGTGTGCCCACCTGCCGCCCGTCAATCGCGCGGTAAATATCCTCTGGGTTCGCGCCGTTCATGACCACCGTCTCGATCCCGGCGTCCGTGGCTATTTTCGCGGCGGTGATCTTCGTCGCCATGCCGCCCGTGCCCACCGACGACGAGCTTCCCCCGGCGATGCAGTACACGCTTTCGTCGATCTCGCGCACGATAGGGATCAGCACGGCGGACTCGTCCTCGCTTGGGTTCGCGCTAAACAGCCCGTCGATGTCCGAAAGGATGATCAGCCCGTCCGCGCCGATGAGCTTGGCAACCTGCGCCGACAGGTTGTCGTTGTCGCCGTAGACGATCTCCTCCACGGCTACGCTGTCGTTTTCGTTGATGACCGGCATGGCGCCGTAGTCAAACAGCTTTTCAAAGCAGTTGATCAGGTTTTCGCGCCGCTCGCCGTTCTCAATATCGCTTCTGGTGATCAGCAGCTGGCCGACGACCTGGCCGTATTCGCTGAACAGCTTGTCATACAGGAACATCAGCTCGCACTGCCCGACGGTCGCGGCCGCCTGACGGCCCGGCGTATCCTGCGGGCGGCCCGGCAGGCCAAGCTTCACCGCGCCGATGCCGATCGCCCCGGACGTGACAAGCGCGAGCTGTATGCCTGCGTTGCGCAAGTCAGACAGCACCTCGACAAGCGCTTTCACGCGCCGTATGTTTATTTTTCCCGTAGGGTATGTCAGCGTCGATGTGCCGACCTTGACTACGATTCTTTTCGCGTTTTTTAACATGATTACTCTACACCGCCAACATAAAATTTATACGTAACTCCGCCGAACGCCAAATCGTCGCCGTTTTCTAAAACCGCCTTGCGGTCAACCCTCCGTCCGTTGATGAACGTACCGGTTTTGGAATAGGTGTCGATCATCGTCCAGCCCTTTTTCCGCCGCGCGATAACCCCGTGAAACCTTGAAACAGCGCCGTCAGGGATCACGACGTCGCAGACATTGCTTCTGCCGACGGCGTTTTCCCAATGCTTAAGCGGAATCGGGACGCCGGAGCCTTTTTCGATCAGAACGGCGTTTTCCGGCGACGGGAATTTGCGTTTCATCAGCGAAAAGGTACAATAGCCCAAGATGAGCGTCCCGAGCACAGGAAGAAGATACCGCCCCGCGGATATGGTGATTTCGATCAGTTTTTCCACAGGCATCAACTCCTTCCCATGCTCCGGACACCAGTAGATTTTTCATGAAGCGTTCCGGTCACCTCTTCTAAAATCTATCTGTATCCCCGCTCCTCAAGCAGCGCTTTTATCCTGTCCGACGGGTCAAGCAGCCTGCTGACCGACGTATCATGGTTCAGCTTGTCCATGATAAACGATATGTACTTGGACATGTCCACCTCTGTGTACCACTCGCGCTCGCGCAGCTCCGGCGTGCGGTAGACGAGGTTCGTCGTAAACACGCGGTCGATAAGCCTTGCCTCATAGGCGTTGTCGAATACGTCAAGCCCGTTGCAGAACAGTCCGAAAGCGCAGCATATGAATATGCGGTTTGCCCCAAGCTCTTTCAGCTTCCGCGATACGTCGAGCACGGAATCTCCCGCCGAGATCATGTCGTCCACGATAATGACGTCCTTGCCCTCCACGTTTGCACCCAGAAACTCATGGGCTTTTATGGGGTGTCGCCCCTCGATGATCACGGAGTAATCGCGGCGCTTGTAGAACATGCCCAGTTCAAGCCCGAGCACGGTCGCGTAATAGATACAGCGGTACATGCCGCCCTCGTCGGGGGATATGACCATCATGTGCTCCTTGTCAAGCTTCAGATCCCCCACGCTGTTTACAAGCGCCTTGATCATCTGATAGGCGGGCTGGACATTTTCAAAGCCGTGGAGAGGGATGGCGTTTTGCACCCTGGGGTCATGGGCGTCGAAGGTGATGATGTTGTCCACGCCCATACGGTGGCACAGTTCCTGCAAAAAGTCCGCGCAGTCGAGGGATTCACGGCTGGTACGCTTGTGCTGCCGCCCCTCATACAGCATCGGCATGATGACGGTTATGCGCCGGGCGCGCCCGCCTATCGCGCTGATGACGCGTTTCAGATTCGCGTAATGGGCGTCGGGGCACATGGGAATCTCCACGCCGTACATCTTCAGCGTCTCCCCGTGGTTGAACATGTCGCATACGATAAATATGTCGCAGCCCCTGATCGACTCACGGATGACCACCTTGCCCTCGCCGGTGCCGAAGCGGTCAAAGGTCACGTTTACCAGATAGCTGCTTTTCATGTAACCGGCGAACGCGATGCTCGTCTTGTGCTCGTTTTCCCTTTCCTCGCGCCAGGTGACCAGGTAGTTGTCGATCTTGCGGGCAAGCTCCTCGCAGCCCGGCAGAGCGATGATCCCCAAAGGCCCCACAGGTATCGTGCTGAATTCCTCAACTTTATCCGCCATTTTTTTTGACCTCCACCATTCATTATTATGATACATCTATATTGTACTCATTTTACGCCGCCATTTCAAGGGGCTTGGGCATAAAAGTTTAAGAATATTACTGAAATATTCTTATAATCTTAAAAATATAAAAGTTTTGATTGAAAAACAAAAAACATTGTGATATAATTTTTAAGATAATGAGGTGAATTTAAGTAACGGTTAATAGTGAATAACTGGGGCGGGGCTTCACCAATTATAAATTCTGTTAGCGATATACGTATTCACTTGAACATGTGTTTGGGAGAGGTTGTCGTGGAGCCAAAGGAATTAGTCATATCTGAATTCACTGGCGAAATTCAGAAAAGAATTCTCGACAGGATGAATTCGGAGTATCTTTCAACGGGGAAGTTCGTTAAAGATCAGATGAGCGTTTCGCCCAAGGTCTGGTCGTCGTTGATGCTCTCCGGCGGCGCGGCGGGCGCGGCGGCATCCTCGGCGATGTCCTCTAAGCTATACATGGCTACCGCCCCCATTACCTCTCTGATGAAACTTAGCTCAGGTGGTGTTGGAAGTGCTGTTATGGGTCCAAAAGGAATAGTAAGGCACGCGGGGTTTGTCTCTGCGGGCGTGGGGAGTTCTTTCCCTGTTGTCGCGCCGTTGATGGCAATGCAAGCATTATCCACTGTTGTTATGCTGCAACAGTTCAGCGCGATGGACAAAAAGCTGGACGCGATCAAGGGGTCAATAGATAAAATGTTGGCGCGGCAGGAGGTAACAAAAGTAGCGGAATTGTTTACAGCCCTCCACATTGTCGATGAAATCTACGCACAGTATGGCCGGACAGGGCGTTTCTCCATAGATATGCTCATCAGGCTGGCATTGGCGGAACATGACGCCATGAGCCTGTCAAGGCGGTATGAGATGTTGGAGAATTCCAGGTCAAACGATGCTGCGCAAGGCTTTGACACTTATTGCACGATGTTAGCGTCGTTCTTGAATCTGCGCGTTAAGTATTTGCGGACATGTGTCGATGTTCAAGAAAACCCGCAATTCGTTCAGCGTTCTTCAGAAAATTTCGCGGCGTTATTGAAAGACAATATCATTTTGTGGGATACGCTGTTGCATAAGTCTGAAAAAATAAAAGACGATGTCAGGGAATCTGAAGCACAGCTTGAAAACGCTAATGTTTTTCAGAAGATTACCCAGGCACCAAAGGCAAAAGAGTTGCTCCGTAAAAAAGAGGCATATCATGCTGCCCTGGAGAATGAGCGCACTATTATGCAAGACTTCCTTATACTGATAGACATCGCGAAGCAGATGTCCGAAGTAACAGACACGCAAACGCTTCCGACGGTATTATATTGGCACGACAGCGAGGGTGAGCATTGTATTGCCACCAACGAACAAGCTTTATTCGCAGTCTAGGTGCTATTCACTGTTGTCTTAAAACACATTTGTCTCAATCGTATAACAAACTTTAATTATAAATAGGGAGGAAACATTTTTGAAGGCTTATAACGCGCAGAACATCAGAAACATCGCCGTGGCCGGTCACGGCGGCCGGGGCAAGACGACCCTTGCGGAGGCTATGCTCTACCTCGCGAAAGCGACGGAGAGGCTTGGCCGCGTCCTTGACGGCAACACCGTTTTGGACTATGACCCTGAGGAGAAAAGACGCAAGACCTCCGTCTCGACGGCGGTGGCCCCCTTTGAGTGGGAGAATACGAAAGTCAATTTGATCGACACGCCCGGCCTGTTCGACTTCGCGGGCGGCATCAGCGAGGGCGTCCGCGCGGCGGAAAGCGTCCTGATCGTGACGGCTGCCGGCTCGGGCTACGACGTGGGCGCCGAAAAGGCGTTCAAGACCGCGAATCAAAAGGGAGCGGCGAAGATATTTGCCGTCACGCGCTGTGACGCGGAGCACGCCGACTTTTATAAAACCTTCCAGGCGCTCAAGGCGGAGTTTGAGACAGAGCTTTGCCCCGTCATCGTGCCGCTGATGGAGGGCGATACGGTCAAGGCTTACGTCAATCTGGCGGCAAACAAGGCCTATTCCTACCAAAACGGCAAGGCGACGGAGGTTCCGTTCCCGTCCGACGACTTTGTCGAGGAGATGAAAAGCATATTCAGCGAAGCCGTCGCGAACGCCGACGAGGAGCTGATGGAAAAATATTTCGAGGGCGAGGAGTTCACTGCCGACGAGATTAAGCGCGGACTTTCCGCCGGCGTCCAAAGCGGCATCATCTACCCCGTTTTCGCCTGCTCCGGATATACGACCGACGCGGTGGACATGCTGATGAGCGCCTTGGTGCAGTTCGCGCCCTCAGCGGCTGACTGCGCGGGCGAGGGCGATATCAAGTGCGACGAAAACGGCTCGCTGGCGGCTATCTGCTTCAAGACCGTCGCCGATCCTTTCGTCGGAAAGATGTCTTTCTTCAAGGTCGTTTCCGGTAAGATCACACCCGACGCTCCCGCCTACTGCGCGCGCACGGGCGAATCCGAACGCATGGGAAAGATCATCACCGTCCGCGGCGGCAAGCAGGAGGATTCAGCGTGCATCTCCGCCGGCGACATCGGCGTCGTGACAAAGCTGTCCGGCATCATCACCGGCGATACGCTGTGTAACCCCAAGCAGGTCGTCGAACTCAAGGGCGTGGATTTCCCGGCCCCGTGCCTGTCCATGGCTGTCAAGGTCCGCAAAAAGGGCGAGGAGGAGAAGGTCGCCTCCGGGCTTACAAGGCTGATGGAGGAAGATCCCACCATCAAATTCCTGACGAACACCGAAACCCGCGAGCAGGTCATATCGGGCTTAGGCGAACAGCACCTTGACGTCGTGCTGTCCAAGCTCAAGGCGAAGTTCGGCGTCGAGGTCGATCTCACCGTTCCCAAGGTCGCGTACCGCGAAACGATCCGCAAAAAGGTCGAAAAGCAGGGGCGGCATAAAAAGCAGTCCGGCGGCCACGGCCAGTTCGGAGACGTGTATATACGCTTTGAGCCTGTCGAGGGAGAGGATTTTGTATTCGCGGAGGAAATCGTCGGCGGCGCCGTTCCTAAAAACTATTTCCCGGCCGTTGAAAAGGGCCTGCGCGAGAGCATCGCGAGAGGCATGATCGCGGGATATCCCATGGTCGGGATCAAGGCGACGCTGTACTTCGGTTCCTACCACCCCGTTGACTCGTCTGAAATCGCGTTCAAAACGGCGGCGCAGATATCTTTCAAAAACGCCGTGCCCGAGGCGGCTCCGACGATACTCGAGCCTATCGGCACCTTAAAAGCGTACATGCCAGACGACAACCTGGGCGACATCATGGGCGATATCACCAAACGCCGCGGCCGCGTGCTGGGCATGGGTCCGGCGGAGCCGAGGATGCAGGAGCTTGTGGCGGAGGTTCCGATGGCCGAAATGGGCGACTTCGCGACGGTGCTGCGCTCCGTGACGGCGGGCAGGGGACATTTTGCGTTGGAGTTCACGCGGTATGAGGACGCGCCGGCGAATATTGCGCAGAAGGTCATCGAGGACGCTAAAGCGGAAAAAGAAGAAGAATAATCCTCCAGAAGACTGTCCTTTGATGTTCCGCTAAAATAACGCAAGGAGCCGGGTTTTATCCCGGCTCCTTTTTTTAAAGTGTTTTGACTATAAATTAAAAGTCTTGCAATCAATCCTGCTTTTTGATAGAATATCTGTGGAAACGCAAACTGTATTCATAGCATGGAACGAAGTCTTTCTGACTGATTTTCCGCCTAAATATGAATACAGGTTCTAAACAAAATAAAGGAGGATCTGATACAATGACCGATAACGAACGCAAGGCGCTCTCCTCAATCGACGCAATGGAACGCCACGTCAACGACTGGCGCGACGGAACCAAGGGCAAGCAGCGCGGCATCTTCAACTTTGACCAGCTTGCGGGGGCCAAGCTCAAGGAATTGAAAAAACGCATCTTCACCGATATTGAGTTCATGCGGCCATGGAAAATGCGAGAGTGCGTCTATAAGGCCGTGGGCGAGTACGACTATCTCTATGACGGCTGGAAAGATCTGGAGGTCGGCGGCAAATGGGGCGGCAACGGCCTGAGCGCCTTCTTCAAAAACAGCGTCGAAATACCTGCGCGATTTGCGGGGGAACGCGTGGTCCTGTGCGTGTACTTCGGCGGGGATTCCCTCGTGTCCATAGGCGGCGTGCCCTACCAGGGCATGGATCCCTTCCGCAACAGCGTTCTCCTGCTGGAAAAGGCCGAGGGCGGCGAGCGCTTCGATATTGATATCGAGTCCTATTTCGTCTGGCACTCCGATGAACCTGCGGACAAGAAGCTCGAGTGCTCTTTCCTCGGCGTGGCCGACCCGGACATCGAGGAGGCCTACTGGGATATCAAGGCGGTGTTCAACGCCCTGTTCATGCCCGTGCTCGACCCCTCGCTGATGACGCTTATCCGCGCCTCGCTGAAGGAAGCCCTGCGGCACATCAACTTCGATCTGGAGGGCGAGGACTTCATCGCGGGCCTGCGCAGATGCCAGACGGTTTTAAAAGAAAAAATATATGACAATAAGGATTTCGCCTGCATGGGCAAGCTGGCCCTGTGCGGCAACTCGCATCTGGATATCGTGTTCATGTGGGCCCACAAGGAGTTTATCCGCAAGCTGGGCCGCACCCACGCCACCATGCTGCGCCTGATGGAGCGCTATCCCGAGTTCATTTTCTCCCAGAGTCAGGCCGTCACTTACGAGGAGATGCGCACGAACTTCCCCGAGTTGTTCGGGCAGGTTAAAGCGCGCATGGAGGAGGGCCGCTGGGAGTACATCGGCGGCATGTGGGTGGAGCCGGACTGCAACCTGATCTCCGGCGAATCATTCACGCGTCAGTTCCTCCACGGCGTGCGCTACGCTGAGGAGACTTTCGGCGTCACGCCTAAAACCTGCTGGCTGCCCGACGTATTCGGCAACAGCTACGCCATGCCGCAAATTCTTAAGAAAACCGGCATGGAGTACTTCGTCACGCACAAGATGGGCATCTGGAACGACACCAATCCCTGGCTTTACAGCAGCTTCTGGTGGGAGGGGCCTGACGGCTCGCGGGTGTTCTCCATCGTGCCGCCTACGCACTTCATCGGCACGGTCGAGGCCGATTCCCTCAAGATGAACTGGCAGAAATACACCGACAAAACCACCATCGGCGAATCCCTGTACTGCTACGGCTGGGGCGACGGCGGCGGCGGGGTCGATACGGAAATGCTGGAGTACGCGCGGCGCTATCAAAAATTCCCCGGCCTGCCCGAAACACAGATGAGCACCATAGAAAGCTCCCTGGGACGCATGAAAGCCAACGCCACACCCGAAAATATCCCCGTCTACAAGGACGAGCTGTATCTTGAGGAGCACCGTGGCGTACATACCACCAAGGCTCTGCTGAAAAAGCTTAACCGCATGAGCGAAAACCTTTACCGCGAGGCTGAGATTTTCGCTTGCGTCGCGTCCCTTTACGGGTATGGTTATCCTCTGGCACGGCTCAACGAGGGCTGGCGGAAGATCCTGACCAACCAGTTCCATGACGCTTTGCCCGGCTCGCACATAACCGAGGTGTTTTATGACCTCACCGCAAGCTACGACGAGATTCTTTCGATCGGCGAAGCCGTGCGCGGCGAGGCGCTTGCGCTGATCTCGTCAAATATTACAGGCAATACTGAACTCGGCAGACCCTTCGCGGTGTTCAACTCTCTGGGCCGCGCGGCGACCTCCAAAGTTGAATTGCCCTATGAGGACATAGATATCTATGACGACAAAGGCGAGAGGGTGCCATCGCAGACGTATACCAAGCTGGGCGGCGAGAAAGTCCTGATCTTCATCGCGAGAGATGTGCCCGCCGTAGGCTGTAGAGTCTACTGCGCAAGACCCGCCGAAAAGGCCGAAAACAACGAAAGAGCCGAAAACGCAATTGACGATTGCCGCTTCAATCTCCGGTTCAATGACAGCGCCGAGCTGGTATCCATATTCGATAAAGCGAACAATCGTGAAATTCTTGACGGCAAGGGCAATGTGTTCAGAATTTATGAGGACATGCCCGGCAAATACGATGCGTGGGACATCGCCGAATCCTACAGCGACATTGAGTTCGACACCGCGCCCGGCGTGGTCGAGGGCATCGTCAGCGGCGAGGTATGCACGGTCATCTCCATCTCGAAGAAAATCCTGAAATCGTCCCTGCGGCAGAATATCATTCTGTACAACGGCCTCGGCCGTATCGACTTCGACACATGGATTGATTGGCAGGAGCGGCAAAAGCTTTTGAAGGTTGAGTTCAATACCGACATCCGCGCCGCGAAATATACCCGCGACATCGCCTACGCCACCATCGAAAACTCCTGCTACCGCCACAACCCCTATGACAAGGCCAAGTTCGAGGTATCGGCCCACAATTTCATCGACATGTCCGAGAATGAGTACGGGCTGAGTATCCTCAACGACTGCAAGTATGGCTTTGAAGTCCACGAACGCCGCATGATGATTTCCTTGCTCAAAGGGCCTCTCAACCCCGATCCGCAGTCCGACTACGGCGAGCACTGGTTCACCTATTCGCTCTATCCCCATGCGGGAGACTGGCGCGGGGCCGGTACCCTTGCCGCGGGACTCGCGCTGAACAATCCGATGAACGTTGTCCCGTTAAGCGGCGGCAACGGATCATCCGCCGGTTCGTTTATCAGCGTGTCGGCTGAGAACGTCACCCTCGAAGCGGTCAAGAAATGCGAGACAGAGGACGCGTTCATCGTGCGCGTGGCGGAAAAAACCGGCGCGTCGGCCAAGGTGACGCTGACTTTCTTCAAGGAGATTGTCCAAGCCTTTGAGTGTAACCTGCTTGAGCGCGAGGATGTGCCGTGCGCGTTTACGGGTGACAGGATCGACTTTGAGATAAGGCCGTTTGAGATAAGGACATTTAAGATCAAGATCAAGCAATAAAATTATGTTGATTTTTTGTTGACATAAGTATATAATCTAAGTTAAGATTATGGTTGTGATTTTAAAGTTGGGGGGCCTCTGATAATATATTTTCGGCGGAGGCGACCGGTTGGGAGACAAAATGCAGGCTGTTATTCTTGCTGCGGGTATGGGGAAACGCTTGAAAAAGCTGACCGCCGACAATACAAAGTGCATGATTAAGGTCAACGGCGTAACGATTATTGAGCGTATGCTCGCGCAGCTGTCGAAATACAATTTCAATAAAGTGATCATTGTAGTCGGCTATAAGGCGAAAGAGCTGATCAGCTACATATCGGGCCTCCGCTGTGAACTGCCCATAGAGTATGTCACAAATGATGTTTACTATGAAACGAATAATATTTATTCGTTGTTTCTGGCGCGGGGACATCTGCTTTTGGACGACACCATATTGCTGGAATCAGACCTGGTTTTCGAGGACGCCATACTTCATACGCTGATAAACAATCCGTATCCTGACTTGGCGCTGGTTGATAAATACGAAAACTGGATGGACGGCACCGTCGTGACCTTGGGCTCGGACAATAAAATCCGGAGCTTTTTAAGCAGCCGTGATATCGATTATTCGGAGGGGGAAGATTATTACAAAACGCTGAACATCTATAAATTCAGCAGAAGCTTTTCAGAGTCCCATTACGTCCCGTTTTTGGAGGCATACTGCAGCGCGCTGGGATACCAGGAGTATTACGAGCAGGTCTTGAAAGTGATATCCCTGCTGGAAAGTCCGAGGATACGCGTTCTGCCCATCAAAAATATGGATTGGTATGAGATTGACGACGCACAGGATCTGAACATTGCTGAAGCCATGTTCGCCAAAGACGCGAAGCTTGAAAAAATGGAATTGCGTTTCGGCGGCTACTGGCGGTATCCTAAGCTGCTTGACTTCTGTTATCTGGTAAATCCGTATTTTCCGCCCAAGCGCGTCATGAATGAGCTTAAATCAAGCTTTGAGGAGCTTATCTGCTCTTACCCTTCGGGACAAGCCGTAAACAATCTGCTGGCGGCGAAATATTTTGGGCTGCCGACGGAGCGGATGGTCGTGGGCAACGGGGCCTCGGAGCTGATCAAAAACCTGATGGACCTTTTGGAGGGCAAGCTTGGCGTTCAGGTTCCCACATTTGAAGAGTACCCGAGGCGGAAAAAAACCGATATCGTGAGGTATTTGCCGGCGGGCACAAGCTTTACATACACGGCGGACGGCCTCATGGATTATTACAATGAAAATGAAATTGATCATCTGCTGCTTATAAACCCGGACAATCCCTCCGGCAACTATATTGAGCGCGGCGGCATGGAGCGCCTGCTTTCTTGGAGCAGGGAGAAAAACATCCGGCTCATAGTGGACGAATCCTTTGTTGGCTTCGCGAATCCGGAGGATTCTCTGCTCACGGACCAGACGCTGGAGGACAATCCGCAGCTGGTCGTGATAAACAGCATTTCAAAATCTTTCGGCGTGCCGGGGCTGCGTTTGGGTGTTTTGGCGTCCGCTGACGAAAAGCTCATAAAGCGCCTGAGCAAGGAAGCGGCGATATGGAACATCAATTCTTTCGCGGAGCGTTTTCTTCAGATCGTTGAAAAATATAAGCCCGAATACCTTGCGTCGATGAGCCGGTTCGCGGATACCCGCGCGGGCTTCCTGTTGGATATCGGAGAGATCGGATATCTCCGTCCGATTCCCTCCAGGGCCAGCTTCGTGATGTGCGGGCTGTCAGAGGGGCTTTCGTCAAGGGCTTTGGCGCGGCTGCTTCTGGACGAATATCATATACTCATTAAAGATTTATCCCTGAAAGATAATTTTAAAAAGCAGTTCGTGCGTATCGCCATTAAGCTGCCTGAGGAAAACAGACGGCTTATGGATGCTTTAAGATCCATTGAGCCGGAACAAATCAAATTATAGGATTGATATAATATGAAAAATTTATTTTCCCTGAATGAAAATATCCGTGACTTTGAGAAGGTTATCCTGGTAACGTCCGCGGACGGCGTGCCTTGCGCCGTGATGAAGCTGCTTCACCATAACATAAAGGTGGATTATATCGGCGTATCAAGCGCGGCGGAATATGACGCGGAGATATTCAACATCCCCGTGGCGGATTTTAAACAGCTGCTGAAAACAAGCGCGGACGCCGCTGTCGTGGTTATGTCGCCTGAAGCGGAAAATATTGTTGAGAGTCTGGAACGGATGGGTTTTCACAACATCTTTTTCGACCATTTCAGCGAATTGGGAGTAGCCTTGCTGCAAAGGGATTCGGAGAAAATTAATGATTGAAAGGGAGTTGTCTGCGCATGCCCTTTAAGTGGGAAAAGGATTACAGCTTCGATTACAGGCTTGGCTATGTGCGAAAGGGCGGCGAGTGGCCGGGAATCACGGTCATACAGCCGAAAAGCGCGGATACATATGCGGATATTTTTATCTTAGGCGGATACACGACTCCGGGAGAGATAGAGAAAAAAATCTCATGGCCTCACAAGCTTTTCGATCTTTTGAAAAAATCCGGTGTTTCGGCGCGGCTGTTCGTAGGGGACACGGACGGCTATGTGTCGTTTCAGGAAATGCTGCTGCTGATCAGGGACGTTCTGCTCATGAAGCCGTCTCTTGTGATCACATTAAGCGGGTACAACAATTTCAGAAACGCCGCGGGATTAGGGATAAGGGAGGACGAAGCGGAAACGCTGCGGCGGCATCCTTTCCTGGGTCAGCGGCAGCTTCGCGTGGTTCGTGACGTGGCTTCCGTGGCTTTCGACCCATGGAAAGAATCCCTTTATTTGGGAATGGGGGGGGGGGGGGCCCCCCCTCGGGAATGTTGGGTAAGGCACTGGGATTGGATGAACAAGAAAGGCAAAGAGGCGGGGTAGCCGTTCCCGCCTTTTTTGCGGCGGGGTTTGTTTTGGGGGGGTCATGGGCGG